>DAOVZS010000286.1 GCA_030635005.1 Thiomargarita sp.
AAATTTTCATGACGTTCACTATTCAGTGCAGCAATACGATTTTTTTCAAAATCTGATAATGACCCAAAAACACGTTCATACATTTTTAAGCCAGTCGTATAACTTGGCAACAAAGCATGGCAAAATTGTTGACTATACTGATCACCCAAAACCGGGCGATTGGCAATAATCACCTCCAAAAGTGCTTTTGGCGTGCCCTCTCGTTTCGCAGTGGTTTGTAACATCGCAATTACTTTGAGTTGCGTTTTATCCCATCCTTTTAACTTGGCTATAAAATTTTTTTCGGGTATGCCCAGTTTAGACATGCTTGATAGCATATCACTCCCTTGTTGCACACTCATTCGTATTAACTCAGCAAACTGGAGATACGGTGATTCTGCATCCAATTTATCCAATAATTGAAGCGCTGTTTGAGGTTCTTTATCAATTGTGCACAATGTCTTTAATATTGTCCGCATATCTCGATAGGGTGATCGAAAAGTAATTTTTTTCAAATAGGGTGCTGTCTCTTTTCCTTGAGAATATGCTTGTATGGCTGATTTAATAAGCACATATTGTGTATGCAGTTCAGAATCTTCAGGGAAAATCTGTGCTAATTCTGTTTTTCCTGACAACAATAAAGCACCAAAGTGTACATATAATTGTCGTGTTACATGTTCAGGATTGTCGATAAATAAGCGAGCTGCTCTGCCATCATAATGAGCATAGCTCATCCAAAAAAGATACTGATCAAAGCCTTTTTTATCAGCACATAATTTAGCTCTATTCTCCCACAAGACCACCGCTTCTTTATACATGCCTTTATGTGCCACAGCTTGTGCCCATAATAAATAGGTATGTATCAGTGCACGCTGCCATTCTGCGTTATTTTCTTTTTTTAAAAGTTGTTTGTACGCATCAATAGCCTCTTTATATTTGCGTACTGCTAGAAATTTAGCGGCTTCTGTACGCAATGTTTCAATGGAACGATGTTGAGATGTGTTTTTCTTTTTACGCATTGACAGTATTGTATAAAAAATATAAAGTAAGTGTATAAGCCTTAACTCATGTTAGGGTTTTAATTTCAATTTGGCGTATCATATCAAATTGATAATGATAATGCTATATAGAGATATTCACATAGGATAAAATATATATGACCGATGGCGATAAAGATAAACGCCGCTTTTTACTTGCGGCAACAACAACTGTTGGGGCTGTGGGCTTTGGTTTTGCAGTGTGGCCTTTTTTGGCATCCTTGAAACCAAGTGCGAGAACACAAGCGGCGGGTGCTCCTGTTGAAGTGGATATTGGTAAACTTGAAGATGGGCAGCGTTTGATTGTTGAATGGCGGGGTAAACCTGTTTGGATTGTGAAACGTACAAAACAAATGTTGGCAGATTTTGAAACGTTAGCCCCTAAATTACGAGATATTAAGTCAGATGAGAGCATACAACCTGATTATGCTAAAAATATTAACCGTTCTATCAAACCAGAATATTTAGTAGTTGTTGGGATTTGTACACATTTAGGCTGTTCACCCAGTTATGTTAAAACAACGGATACACATGACTTAGGTGAATCTTGGAAAGGTGGTTTTTTCTGTCCTTGTCATGGTTCTTTTTTTGATTTAGCAGGACATGTCTATTCTGGTGTCCCCGCTCCTACCAATTTGGTCGTTCCCCCTCATACTTATCTTAGCGATACTCGGATAGTGATTGGTATTGATCCTCAATCAGGAGCGGTTTAATGAAAAATATATTAACTGGGCTATTAGATTGGGTGGATGCACGTTTCCCTTTAACTAAAATGTGGAACGAGCATTTGGCACAATATTATGCGCCAAAAAATTTCAATTTCTGGTATTATTTTGGATCTTTAGCATTATTGCTACTGATGATGCAAATTTTTACCGGCATTTTTCTCGCAGGTAATTATAAGCCTGATGCAGGATTAGCGTTTGGATCTGTTGAATATATTATGCGTGATGTGAATTATGGATGGTTAATTCGCTATATGCATT
>DAOVZS010000203.1 GCA_030635005.1 Thiomargarita sp.
CCAGTGTTAAAAATAAAGTAGTACAAGATGTGAGTATTGTGACGGAAGAAGCAGTACAAGATCTTAATGAAGAAAATACACCAGATGTTACTAATACTCCAGAAGAAATAACGCCACCCGATATGATTTGTGGTATTAATGCATCTGATATCCCACAAAAAACAATCATCACTCCAAAATCATCCTTTCCACAACAACCCATATTTCAAGCATGGCAAAAAAATGCCTCAGCTTGGTGGTTAATGAACGCAACTCACTAGAAAAATAAAAGGTAATTATCAATAATGGCACACAAAGTATACCGTTTTGCCTTATATGGACTGTCGTCTTCAGGTAAAACTTGTCTGATGGCAGCATTAGCCATGCCCCGTCATCCCAATCCAATGGGATATAACAGTACATGGCGCCCACTTGACGCTTCTGAAGCAAAACGAGATGACTTACGTTATAGTCAAGACTGGCTGAAAAAAGCCACAGACAGTATTTTAAAACATGAAGTCCCCGAACCTAATCCCACGGGTGAAGAGCATTTTACATTTGAATACGATTTTACAGGTTCTGATAATCAAACCTTTCGGATTGAATTAGTAGATTATTCAGGTGAATTAGTCAATCCAAACGTGAGCGAGAGCGAACTGGCTGAGAGCTTGCGTAAAAAAATATCTGAAATGGATGGTATTTTAGTGTTGGGAGAAGCCCCCTATCGTGATCAATTAGGGCATGTTGCGGGATCTCAAAAAACGAGAGATGCACAATCCCATAAGGATTTGTATGATTTACGACAAACATTCAATTTATTAGGTCGTGATAAACAGGACGGAGTATCCCTGCATACGCCAGTCGCATTATTACTGAATAAATGGGACAGATACAGCGATATTGATTTAACAAATCCTGAAAAGGAACAAGATAAGCTCGCAGATTTTTTTACATCACATCCAAATTCTCCCCATAAAGGGCTTCAGGATGAGCTACAACATTCAGTCACTCAGGAGAATTTTAAGACATTTCCAGTCAGTGCCTTAGGGGAAAGTACCTTTGTACGGCTTGACAATGGAGATATTGTAGAACGTCCTATCACAGTACAACCCCTGAATAGTTCAGGATTAGAAAATCCGTTTATCTGGTTAGCCCAAAGACGTGATGAGATTGATGTACAACATTATCTCAAAGAGGCCCAGAAAAATCTGACACAATGTCAAAAAGAAGGGCAAGTCTTATTAAATCGTTTCCCCAAAAATGCACCGCCCGTACGACAAATCAAAGAAATGATGGATGGCTGTCGAAAACGCTTGTTCTTACAATGGGGCGGTGCAATTGCAGCAATATTGCTCATATTGTTGACAATGGAAACGGGTATAGATTTATATAAATATCAAAAACTCATGACAGGTATTGATAATCCCAACGTCACATATGCAGACATTGGCAAGGCAGAACGATGGCTCACGCGATATATTATTGCCCCACAATTCAGACATCTGATTTCAAAACGTTTTATCAGTGTAGCGAAAGCTAAAGAAACACTGACTGTTTTGCAAAAGAAAGGCGAACAGGCTTTATGGCTTCCCGTTGAAAATGCACTCTATTTACAATCATCTGTCGAACCTGCAGAAAAATATTTACAATATTATCCCAATGCAGAACATGCGATTAAATGCAAAAATATCTTGCAACGTGCCCAATTAGAAAAATGGCAACATGAAAATGAAGATATTTTCCGCAAATTATCAGCGAATGTGCAGAAACATTGGAATAACAATCGTATCCTTGATAAAGAGTTAGCAGATTTACGTACATTACCGCTACATCCCAATGCAGAATCCGAACCCATGCGTCAAGCACGGGTAGCTTTGGAAAACGACATTTTAAAACGTTTAAGAGAGATTGCCAGTACACAAGAATGGAATCGTTTTAAAACAGGCTATGATGATAAAATGCGCCACAAGAATTTTCTCGCTGCTGCTCAAGCCTTGCAAAGTCGCGAATCTGATGAAAAACTGGACAAATTAAAGGCAGAATTTAAGCGTATTGTTGTGTATGGTATCAAAGAAGAAATTGAACGAGCTTTTAAGGATGATCGTTTAAGAGAAGCCGAAGAAATATTGGATCAATATGCCCTATTTCCCTTAGAATTACAACAAATACCGGGCAGTGCTGAATACGATGTAATTAAATTATTACGACAACAAATTGTGATACGGCAAGATCAAAATCTGTATGAAGACGTATTGAAATACATGGATCGGGAACATCTTGTGCATTATCTGCAAAATGCACCGCTACAAACCATGAAAACAGAAGTCTCTGCATACAAAACATATTTAGATAATAGTGAAGTCGGTAAGACACTGACCAATTTGAGATTATCAGTATTCATTACCTGGTCAAAAGGATCTGAGGGCGATGATAATGTGATTCGCGTGTCCTTAGGAGGAAAAAATGTCATTACCTTGTCAGATGTAAAATCACGTTTTAATCAAACGACAAACGTTGGCGAAAGTGAACCCTTTAGTGCGAAACCATCGGATCGTCAAATTGTTGAAATCAGCGTGATTGAAGAAGACTTTTTAGGAGATGATGACAATGGCAGTGGCTCACTCAATAAACCTGTTTCTGTTTTAGCAAAAGGTTCTAAAATTCTTCTAAAGTTTGAAGAAGTCACTAAAGCCGTCGCGTTTGTTCAGATTAAAGGATATCCCATTGCACCTGATTTACCCGCATGGCATGACGATATTTAGACATTAATTTCACTTGTGTGCCCATTGTGTATGGGCACATCACTGATATTATTCTTAATAATAAGGAAAATCAACATGCAAGTCATCCCACTCAAATATGGTACTATGTTCAAACATGCTTTTGGACAACCAAAGATATTTTGTCAATTTGTTAAAGATATTTTAGGGATAGACATTCATATTAATAAAGTACATACAGAATATGAATATCCTAAACCTATTGGTTTTGTACGGAGTAAATATGATTTATTTGCGGAAGATAAAGAACAACGTATTATTGTAGAAATACAACATGTTAAAGAAGAAGATTTTTTTAATCGTTTTTTATATTACCATTTGATCAGTTTAGTAGAACAAGTGGATGGCTATAAAGAATATAATTTTGAACGCACTGTCTACACTATCGTTGTCCTCACAAGCACGCCACGTGATGGTAGTATTACATTTGGTTGTGCAGTTAGCGATATGAATCCAAAGGATGAAGATGGAGAAATTATACCTGTATATCCACACCGATTAGTATTCCTGTGTCCAAGATTAGTTAAAAAGAATACGCCACCATTAACGAAAAAATGGTTACAATTCATTGAAGATTCCTTAGACGGTGAAATGAATAAAAATGATTATCAAGACCCTCAGTTACAAGAGCTCATTAAATTGATTCAGAAACGGAGTATTAATCCAACTTTGTTATCGGAAATTAAGGATGATGCGGCTTGGGAAAAAGCAAAAGGACGGTTTATGCAAGAGGGAAAAGAAGCGGGGATTGCTGAAGGTTTACAACAAGGTCAACTTAACATAGCACGTGCTTTACTTGATGTCTTAGATGACAAAACAATTGCTCAAAAGACCAAACTCACCCTTGCTGTCATTAAAAAATTGCGGCTGAAAGAGAAAAATATACCTAATATTAAGACATCATGAAAAAATTACAATTAATTGCGGAAACACCCCGTGCGGGTCCCCATAATCATCGTTTTATTGCTTCAAAAGAAAGTGAATTATCCGATAAAGACATCGGGAAAATGATAGTAGCCAGTCGTCAACATATGGCAGGACATGATTATCTTGCAATGAGTAGTGAGACTGTCCAACAAGTAGGGGGACGTGCTGGTAATGAGGTATTAGTATTATCTGGTATCAATGTTAAAAAACTGTCTAACCATCAACGTATCA
>DAOVZS010000112.1 GCA_030635005.1 Thiomargarita sp.
GTATCGTACGTATTTTCTTGATCTCGGCCTAAATTATGGATGCGGGTTGCGAGCTTACCCACTGCCATTCGTAAAGGTTCGGCATTCGCTAAGCCAATACCTGTTTCAAGTAGTGTTTTTGGTTTAATCACTACACTGGCGATAGCACTTTCTGGACACCGTGTCCAACATTGTCCGCAACCTGTACACATCTTAGGATCAAAAGCAGGTAAAATATCTCTCGCACCTGTGAGATCACGAAATGTTGAAGTTAAGGGGGGTATGATTCCCGTTGCCATATAAGGACCGGGAATCATTTCAGCCGTATCATTATTACGATATAAGACACCGACTTGATCCCAAAATCGAGGTAAACTGTCATAACCTTGACCACTGTGACCTAAATGACGGACTGCCATTGGGGCAACATCATTCCATAATGCGGAGATCTGTGACGATTCAGCGGATAAAGACTGATAATCAATCAGTGCAACCGCTTCAATACCTGCTTTAAATTGTGCGATTTGTTCAGTCGTTGCCCCTTCTTCATATTCTTTGATGACTTTTCGTTCCTTCGCATCCAATAAACCTGTTGCCAGCAAAGTTCCTAATAAACCACCGAAGCTTTGTTCCGTGGGTACGTTATAAAGGGAGATCTGTTTTTCGGTGATCTCCTTTCGCAGTACAGGGGATAAGCTTTGCCATAAAGCAGCATGTTCTAAGGGGGAAACGGCTAATATAATACTGTTTTGACGTAATCCAGACAGTGCTTGTGTCACTCTATGTGGGGACATGAGGACCATAACATCAATAGGGACATCGTCTCCAGGATCACGTAATGTTGTTGGCGCATATGTAAAATGATCCACCCAACCTGAGATCCAAGATTCACGGGATAAGGCAGGGCGACTGCGTATAGCCCCTCCATTTAAGCGGTGTATAAAAGCGGCTGCTTCAACACACAATCCCTTGCCATTATATTCAGAAAAATTATGTATCGCCACAGTAAAAGCACCGGCTGGACGCAAATCAGGAGAGACTTCGTGACTGCGTTGCCCCATACGGGTAATTTTAGGATATGAACGACGTAAATTGTCTAATAATACTTGACGTTTTGGGTAAAGGCTAGAAGTACGATCAAATTCAACGCCTAAAAATATACGTCCGCGGCATTTTTCTTCTAAATCTTGACATAAGCTTATTAAGTCAGCTGCCCGTAAAGCGTGTCCTCCTAAACCATAGACGACAGAACGAAAACGAGGTAATTGCTTATCTGTGAGGACGGGATAATTTGAATGATTTTGAAGTCGTCCATTTTCTAACGCACGTTCCATTGAGGCCCGGACTTGTCGGAGTAAGGGGGGATCAGCTGCTAATGGGGTATCCAGCCGTTCTAACACAGCCACGACTGTTTTATTTTTAAGATGTTCAACAATTTTGGCAGCGGGAAAAGGACGAAAACCATGAACCCCTAACACACCTACTTTAATTTTTTGTGTTTTACGCATATAGTCAGCGACGACTTCTAAAGTTTCTATCGCAGAACCTTGCGCAATCAATAAAATATCCGCTTTCTCCGTTTCATAAGTGGAAATAGGGCTTAAAGTACGTCCTGTTAGCTTGGATAACAGTGCAAAGGCTTCTTCTAAAATGGCTTCCAAATGATCATGAAAATAGGGACTTTTGGATACAGCACCGAGTGTCCAACTTTCAGGACCTTGTACAGCTCCGTGCATGACAGGACGATCAGGGTCATGCCAACAAGGAACGCGACGACGGGTGTCACCAAATAGGAATTTTTGTGATTCGGTAGGCACCGCAATATCATCATCAGGTTTTCCCAAGAATTCTGTGACTAAATGCGGATGGGGTAAGGAAACATCTTGTGCTGCCAAAGCAATTTGCTCTCCATCCATCGCCACCATACCTGGAATGAGGGTTAATTCAGCGACTCTTCGTGCGATTAACGTGAAATCAACGGCTTCTTGTACCGTTGTCGCTTGTAGTACGAAAAAACCTGAATCTGTACTGACATGATATGCCTTATGACCACTGCCTAAAGCACCTGCATGACCTGCCAGCGTACGGTTAGTTAAATGCACAACCAATGGCAAATGTTTCCCCACTGCAATGGCGAGCAGGTCTTGCGCAGTCATGATATCTGGTGATGATAAAAACGTGGTCGCGCGTGTGCCACTCATACTTAAACCGATAGCAGCTGATAATGCGCCACGTGCACTTTCTGTTTTGCGATGGATTAAAGCGTCTCCAAAACAGTTTGTTCCTTTATAATCTTGTTCTGCTTGCCAAGCAAAATCCGCAGAATCTGCAGGAAAGGAGGCTCCCAAACCAGCTGCTTCAGAAATACACGCTTCAACTGCAGCCACTGCAGTATTCCCATCCAAAACAGTTTTAATACTGGTATCGGTGGGTGTGTGAGAAGAACGACTCAATAAGCGTTGTAATAAGCGTAAGGTTGAATTGGAAAATGCAGGCATAGGCTTCCTCGTTACAAGTAAGTTTAAAAATCATTTTAAACTCCCCCTTTTTTGGAGGAGAAAAAAATGTTCACAATTCTAAAAAAATGTTCAGCGAATCCTCGCATAAGGCTCATCATTGGGCGTTTGAGCGTTTTCTGTGACTTCAAATTGCGCCCCTTCTAGCCATTGGATAGATGCGGTGGGACAACGATACGTCGCCTCAATAGTCGCTATCAGGCCACTATCATAATCAATGAGTGGTAAATTATTTTCCATACGGATTAAACCCGGGGCTGCATCTGCAGCACATTTTCCACACGCATCACATGCTGTACTACACAGAAGACGGGCTGCTTCTCCTTCAAGTGGAATAGAGCATTGTACAAACAATTTCTGATTTAAGGGTACAATCTCAAATAAATCACGGGGACAAATCGCTACACAATCACCGCATGCTGTACAATCCGCAACATTAACAACGGGGAGTGCATTATTATTCATCTGAATAACATCAAAAGTACACGCTTGTTCACAATCTGCAAGTCCAAGACATCCCCAAGAACATCCTTTGCCTCCACCCGACACGAGTGCAGCAGCATGACAACTTTCAAATCCTTGATATTCTGCGATTTGATGGGCTTCTGCTTTTCCGCCTGCGCAACGCAAACGCGCAATCCGTTTATCTTGACTGCCCGCATCTACATCAAGAATCTCGGCAATAATCTCAATAACATCTGGACTGGCAACGGTGCATCCACTCGGTTGTTGTGTGCCTGCGACAATTTCCTCTGCAAAGCTGTGGCAGCCTGGTTGTCCACATGCACCGCAATTGGTACCGGGTAATAACTCATCAACTTCTTCAATATGTGGGTTTTCTTCAACCCGCAGGAATTTATAAGCAATCGCAAGAATGATACCAAAAAATAAGCCCAATCCTACCATAATGGCGGGGGCTATCACTATATTTTGCATTATCAGTTATCAATTATCAGTGTTATACGTTCTAAACTTTTTGTAGGATATCTTGTACAATCTGTGCATCTGTCACATCTAACTTGCATTTTTGACACAAGCGATCTAAATTTCTTTCTCCTTTTAAGATGTGGCGTGTGGCTTTAACTAATTTCTTCCAGCCTTTCTTTTCTCGTTGTTGCAGCATGCTATCCAATTGTTTGCGTAGTTTAGGTTGTACAATGGTTTGTGTCACTGCATCAATAAACTGTTGATGTTCTTGCAAGTCAATTTTCGGAATCGTATCCCCTGTTTTGGCGTGTTGTGCCATATTATGGTATTTTTGAGATTGCTGCACATCATTTTGTTGTTCGGCAATATTTGCTAAAAGCTCATAAATAAGCCAAATTTCTGCCGTATTGGGATCAAGATTTTTATCAATAGATAAGGCAGTTTCTGCGACTTGTTTGGCTTCTGACAATCGTTGCGGTTGTTGATAGAGTAAGTGAGCAAGTGCACGTGCATTTTTGGAAGCTTCTAACCAATTTTCACTTGCCTTATACGTTTCAATCGCTTTGCGATATGCTTTTTCTGTGCCATTCAGATTACCATGATTTTGACGAACTTGAGCCAGTAGCGTCCAATTTTTAGCGGATTTGGCTAAATCATTGTGTTCTTCATACAATGTCGCTGCGCTCATATAAGCATGTGCTGCTGCTTTCCATTGTTTGGCTTCTTTGTAAACGCTGCCTAAGTGATTTAAGGCGTTTGCTTCATTGATGGGTTGCTTGAGTTCTCTAAATTGGTTTAAAGCATCTCGGTGATGACGTTCAGATTGTTGAAAATTGCCTTGTGACAGTTCTAAAGTGCCCAGTTCTTCTTGTACAGCCGCTTCTGTTTGTGTGTCTCCGGTGGATTGAATCATGGGTAACACAAGTGCATATGCTGTTGTTGCCCCTTGATAATCACCTTGATCTTTAAGCACAGCGCCCAAATCAGTTTGTATATGAATGGTTTCTTGTTGTACTTGTGGAGATTGTTCTAATGAGTTAAATTCTTGTAAAGATTGTTTAAAGTAGCGTGTTCCTTGTTCAAGTTCCCCTTTTTTGACCGAACATTGCCCTTTCCAACCCAAAGCCACACCCCGATCAAGCCCATCCTTATCTCCTAAATGATCTAGAAGTTCATGGAAAAGTTCTTGTGCTTCGTGATAATTACAGTCTGTATACAGTTGTTCTGCCTGTTTGGATTGTTCTTTAAACCATTCTTTAGAATAATTTGGTTTTGCAGATTCTGCAAGCAATGTGTCATTATCACACTTAAAACCAAAATCATTTAAAAAAGAATCCACTTGTTTGGCAAACTTCAAAGCCCAATGCCGTTTCTTTCGGATGCCCCCTTGTACTGCTGCGAGTAAATTGGGTAATTCTCTTTGTTCAATAGCATACGCTTGATGAAAATTTTGATTATCTTCTTCAAATAAGAAATTAGATAATTCGCAGTAGCCATAACAATAACGATCTGTCAGAGGATATTGATCGGGTGTGGAAAGTCTGATCCACAATGACATGGCTAAAGTCGAGTGAAATTTCAAATAAGGCACTTTAACGCCTTCTACCTGTTCTGCTTGAATCAAACCCGCTGATTCTAAGGAATGACGTAAGGTATTCCATAGCGTTTCAGGTATTTCAATAATGCTTTGCAAAATATTTTCAAAAGCACCGTCTTTGAAAATGCCTAATTTGGGTAAGTACTGGCGTACTTCAGGGGCTAAATCATCAAAGAATAAATTTATCGATGCAAATAAGGATTTTTCAGCTAAAGGCTTTTCAGCAGGTTGTTCTTTTAAGGCATATTCTAAGCGTGTATTTAATGTGTCAATACTGTTGGTTTTCGCTAGAAACGCCAATATATTGAGAGACAGGGGGTGATAATCCACTTGTTTACACAAATATGCCACTGAGTCACGTGTGGGTGATTGAGATGACATCGGGGCTGGGGGTAATGTCATTAAAGCATCAAAATAGTGTACGGCTTCTGTTGTATTAAAATGATTTAGTGCTATTGAGGTATCATATTGTGGTTGTTGTGTCACAATAAGTACAGCACTTTGTCCTGCTTCAGACCAAGTTTGTAACACTGTGTTAAAACTTTCGTCTTTTTTCTCAGCAGCTTCTTCCGCAGCTTCTTCCGCAGCTTCTTCCGCTTCTTCTGCCTCTTCTTCAATCAGCATGATGTTATTTTCTGGTTCTTCAACCAAAAGCACGCTGTCTTTTTCAGGAATATGTTCATCATTCATGAGCATACTGTCTTTTTCAGGCACGTCTTCAAACACGATGTCTTCTTCTTTTTCGACATCATCATTAAAGATAAAACCAAGCGGTTCGTTCTCATCCTCAAAATCATCCGTTTCCGCAACAATATCTTCATCTATGTGAGTCGTTACGGTATTTGAGATGTTAGAAACAATAGGGATGTTATCTATTGCATCTAAATTATCAAAAATTAATAATGTGGGCACACGTCGCAAAGCGCGCGTCACTGCATCAGCATCTAATAAGTTTTTATGTAATACATAAGAAATAGCACTCACAGCAACACTCACAGGATCAAGTCCTTGATAATGAGCATAATCTACAAACACGACACGCTTAAATCTTCCCGCCTGTTGCAACCAATGCCCTGTTTCTCGTGCTAAACAGGTTTTACCTTCTCCCTCAAAACCATGAATATTGATACATCGTGCCCCCTGTCTAAAACGACGTTCTATATCCCAGACTTGACGTTGTTTACCCCTGAAACCGAGTATGGGTGGGGAAGGTAAATTATGCGTCAGAAACTGCTTGATAGGTTCTGCTGGCTTAGATGATTTTTTGTGTAACAATGGCACAATCTCATGTTCATGTTCATATAAACAAGGGACAAACCAATCATGTAGCTGAACAGTCGGTGCATTTTTCCAAGGTAATTTACGACGTTCAGTATGTTTATATAAGGCTAAACGAGCAGCATCTAAAGCTGTGCTTACTGTTTTACCTTGTGCTAAACTTTCATAAAATGTACCAAATAATATTTGCATGGCTATCTGTAACATGCGATAGCGGATGACTAATACAAAAGGAATACCCGCACCCATCAACTGTGTGGCTACCTTATCAATATTGCCTTTTTCACTGGTTTCAGTGGATAAAATTACCAAAGAAATAGCGTGTTCATAGAGTATCTGTGCAAATAATGAGGCCGCTACGATATCTGTTTCGCCATTATCCTTTTCAAATAATAGATTATCCTGCTGATCAAAACCATCAAAGTGCAAAATATCAATTGGGGGCAATTTTTTA
>DAOVZS010000088.1 GCA_030635005.1 Thiomargarita sp.
AGGAAGGGTTTATCCTTTTTTAAAAATAATCCGTGTAGTTATAAGATTTTGACTTATATCCTTATATACACCGTATGGTTTTTTTGTCAGTGTGTCTTGATTTAAAATCTTGGTAATTCTCAATATATAACTACACGGATTGTATTTAAGCAAGGATAAGTCAAAGGATCAAGGAAAGGTTTATCCTTTTTTAAAAATAATCCGTGTAGTTATAAGATTTTGACTTTTGGAAATACGCTGCGTAACATCAGTTATATTAAATAGCTCTCCTGAATTTCAGGAGAGTGAATTGTGGATTTTTCAGCTACTTAAAGAATGATTAATAGGCAGCCGCGTTTATTTTATGATAAAAATCATTGATGAACAATAATCATTGTACGATTCAATTCTATGAAATGATGCGATTCAAATAAAGAAGCTATGTCATCAAAGTGATTGAAAAATAGTTTTTCTAATTCAATGTTTTTGATATTTCCAGTTGCTAACAATAACAATTTATAAGGCTTTCCTTGAATTATAAATGAATCCACAAAATCGCTATCTTTACTGACAACAATCCACTGTTTTTCCATAGAAAGTGTATGAATTTGGTCATCCTGAGTGCGATTACCATTTGGTAAATCCAAAGTATGAACCGCTTTATAACCCGCTTTTCGTAACCAATAGGCTAAACGACGCGGTAGTTGTGCATCAATCAAAAATGTCATTGGACTAACGTTTGCCTCGTCTTAATGGGTGCAAAATAGTTCGATTCTTGAATAGTTTTAACTTGTGCTAAACGCGTAGCAAAAGTAAGTACCGCTAAAATATCGTCTTTTTCCAAATCTTCATAATCGGCTAAAATCTCTTCTATTCCCATGCCAGCACTGAGTAATTCAAGTATGTTTTCAACCGGGTATCGTAATCCCCGAATGCAAGGTTTACCGTGACAAATTTGCGGATCAATCGTAATGCGTTCATTTAATGACATGTGATATTCCTTTTAATATCTCCGTTTGTACTCCAAAAAAATTTTAACTGTCGTACCAAATCGGTACATTATATTTTAATCACTTTCATGCCACTTATCCATGCCCGCTTGACCATACCAATAACCATCACATCCCCCAAAAGGCATAAAGCGTTCTAAGGATTTTAGACCTTCAGGGATACTGTTTGCTTCTCGTAATCCTTGATGGAAAATGTTAATGACTTTGTCAGTATGCTTAGAATGGGGGCTAATCCGTAATACATTGACGCCCATTTTGGTGAGTTCGGGTAATGCTGATAATAAATTACAGTGACAGGAAGATTGGGTTTGAATGCCGTTTAAAGTGAGAAAAGGTTTATCATCTTGACTGGAAAGCGTTAAACCATCTGGATAATCTAAACAGCAATATTGACAATCATCTTTAGCTAAGTTTTGAGCACGTGCTGTAAAACAACGGGCTGAATATGCTAAGGGTAAACGCCCATAAACAAAGACTTCTGTTTCAACACCTGCGGGACTGTTAGCTTGCATGTCAACTAGGGTATCGTGGGATAATTCTACGGGGAGTACCCAGCGGTGTAATCCCAATTGAGCCAATTTTGACAAAGCACGGGTATTATAGATATTCACACTGGGACCTGTGACAAAGGATGATCCTTCTAATATATGCACCGCAGCCATATCATTGGCTTCTACCATAAACGTGCCATTGTCACAAATTTTGCGTAACATCTTCATTTCTGATTCTGCTTCTAGTAATGTTAAAGTTGATAAAACAACTTCTTTACCTTTAGCAGTCAAGGTTTCTGCGAGTGTCAACCAATCTTCAAGACGAAGAACGGTACGTTTAGAACAAATGGTTTCTCCTAAATAGATGATATCTATCGGTAATTCTGCCATTTGTTCATAAAATTCTAATAAAGTATCACGTGACCAATAATATACAACAGGTCCTAATGAAAGTTTAGGGTTCATTAAGTTGTCAGTTCCTTTTGATTATTTACTCATGTTATGCACCGTAAACATAGGGCGTTGCCCGATACAAGCCCTGAAAGGGCGACATATATCAGCCTGGGGCAACGCCCTAGGTATTGAAATGGCGTAACATGAGTTATTTAAGAGTGCTGAAAAGAATTTTTTAAGTTTTCCACAAATTTCCCGATTTCATGTGTTTTTAAGGGAAAGGCCAGAAACTCATCATGTTCAATACTGGATACAATTTCTTCAGAAGAAATGGCAAAGTTTAAACCGTCAATACCTTTTTTAACGATTTTGGAGACGACAATACCCACAAGATGCCCTGTCCCATCTACTAAAGGTCCACCTGAATTACCAGGATTAATAGGCGTATCGGTTTGTATCACCTGATAAGGAATGCCTAAATCAGATTCTGTTTGTCTAAATCCTGAAATAATACCTGAGGTTAAAGTAAAATTTAGCCCAGAAGGATGCCCCATGGCATAGACTTGACTCCCTTGACGTGCGTGTGAAGGGTTTAAGGTCAAAATAGGATAGTGCTTGGATGTTTTGATATAAAGTAAGGCAAAATCTTTTAATTGCGTATTGACTAAGATTTTAGTCACCGTCATCCATTCTTGAGATTGATCGGTTTGAATATCTAAAGAATATTCCTCAATCTCTGGCGTAGCCAGATCTGAGTTATACAATTCCCAAAATCCAATCACATGTAAATTGGTTAAAATGACATAACATTCAGCTGTTTTATCAATAATAACACCACTACCATGCCAATTAACTTCATCATTAAAAAATAAATCTTTTTCTTTAAAATAACCCTTGATCCTCACAGTAGAACGTCGCATCTTCTGCGCTAACACAATGGGCGGGCTATGATATACCTTATAATAAACCATTGCAAAAAGAATCAGAATAACTGCAAAAAATGACATGATTAATTCTCACCTCAGGTTCATTAATGCCTAGGGCGTTGCCCCAGGCTGATATATATCGCCCCTTTAGGGCTTATCATCCCTCTCCTAAATCTCAGGAAAGTAGCGATTGTGTTTGTGCCTGTGTTTGTACATATGTTATCATAGTATAAATTAAGTCCTACAATATAACGTGACACGCTCTCAAGAATGAATAATAAAGAGACAGAAAAAGCGACAGAAAAAGAGAAAAAAAGAATTAAATGGCACCGTACCTTTGGAGTGACTTTAATTGATTATTTTACGCATTCAAATTTTGAAGTTGAATTAGAAAAAGAAGTCTCCACTAAAACACAATATTTAGATATTGCCATCATTCGAAAAATAGAAGGAACCCCTTTAAAAGAAATAGCAGTTGGTTTAGAAAGCCTCATAGAATATAACTTATTTACCTACAAATCTCTACACGAAGCTTTAGACAGCTGGGCAATTGAAGAACTCGTTGGATATTATAGCAATTATAGAAAAGTAATCAGTCCCTCATTACGCAAATTAATCCCCACCTCTAAATTTAAATTATATGCTATTTGCACACGTTATCCAGAAAAGTTATTTAAGCAACTGGCTCCCACAAAAGTGGACACAGGTATTTACGAGTTTACTTGGGGAACTCGGCTGATACGCATCATTGTTTTAAGCCAAATGAATCAAGAAAAACGTAATGCATTATGGCAATTATTCAGTGGAAATAGTGACGGCTTCATTTTTGGGAATAAACATTATGATTGGCGATGTCCAGAAGAAAAGGCAGCGTTAAATCAATTATTTGATTTATACAAACAGGAGGGCGGTAAAATGTCATATACAATGGCAGACTTTACAAAAGATTTTACACGAGATCATATGCATTTGTTATCAGCTCGTGACAGATTGCAAGGCATGGCATCTTGTGACAGATTACAAGGCATGTCAGCACGTGATAAATTGCAAGGCATGGCAGCACGTGACAGATTACAAGGCATGTCAGCACGTGACAGATTGCAAGGCATGTCAGCACATGAGGTGGTCAGTCAGTTTTCAGCAAAAGATATCAAAGAATATTTAGCAAGTATTGAAAACAAAATAGAAAAATAAACAATGTGATAGCAACTGTGTTTGTGCCTTCGCCTGTGCCTTATATATCAGTCTAGGGCAACACCCTATGATTGCGGTGCATAATATGAGTTATGTTATACTAAATATCCGAGTATTCCAGTTCACTTATCATGAAATTGTATCTGTCACCACAATAAGTCAAGTATAGGGATATCAAAACATGGATGATTTTTTGTGGCGAGCCTTAATTGGTGGATTTGGTTTAGCCCTCATTGTGGGACCCTTAGGGTGTTTTATCGTTTGGCGACGGATGGCTTATTTTGGTGAAACATTGGCACATTCCGCATTATTAGGTATTGCCTTAGGATTTTGGCTGAATTTAAAATTTACATTAGATTTAACACTCAATACACTGTTTATACATGCGACACTTATCGTCTGTATTGGAATTGCATTATTATTAGTCTTATTACAATCACAAAAACGTTTAGCAACTGATACCTTATTAGGTATTTTAGCACACAGTGCCTTATCTTTAGGATTAGTCACCTTGGCTTTTTTGCAAGGGGAAGGTTTGCGTATTAGTTTATATAGCTATTTATTTGGTGATTTGTTAGCCATCACGACAACAGATTTATATTGGATTTATGGGGGAGGGGGGATTATTTTATTATCTTTGGGTATGATATGGCATTCTTTATTGTCTATTACTATCCATGAAGAATTAGCAGAAGTTGAAGGGATACCCGTGGCTTGGATACGCTTAGCCTTTATGTTAATTATTGCCTTAGTAATTGCGATCGCTATGAAAATAGTGGGCATATTATTAATCACATCCATGTTAATTATCCCCGCTGCAACAGCACATCGTTTTGCACGTACGCCCGAGCAAATGGCTGTTTTGGCAAGTATCATTGGTTGTATCGCCGTTGCTTTAGGATTATACATGTCTTGGCATTGGGATACGCCTACAGGTCCCTCAATTGTAGTTGCTGCCAGCTTTCTATTTATCTTGACTTTTAGATAAGACCTTGATTGTCATCATTAAAACAAAATCTTGATATTTTTTAATCAGATACCTTATAATACAAAATAATCATACAGATGACTATCACGTAGATAGCGTTATCTTAACAGGTTTTTTTAAACGTATTGCACAAAAAATGAAATCCAGACAGCACCAAATTCCAATTGCAATCATTGGCATGGCAGGTATTTTTCCTCAAGCCAAAAATTTGCTTGAATACTGGGAAAATATTTTAAATAAAATTGACTCTATTATAGATGTACCCGAATCACGTTGGAAGATTTCGGACTATTATAATCCTGATCCTAGAATTCCTGATAAAACTTATTGTAAACGGGGTGGGTTTATACCTGATATTGATTTTAATCCCATGGAATGGGGATTACCGCCTAATATTTTAGAAGTGACGGATGTTGCCCAACTGTTATCATTGCTGGTGGCCAAACAGGCGATGGCAGATGCAGGTTATGGCGTAAAAAACCGTTATCAAGACACCACAGGGGTTGTGTTAGGGGTAGGCGGGGGACAAAAATTGGTAAAACCGTTAACAACGCGTTTAGAGTATCCTGTATGGGAACGTGTGTTAAAAAGCAGCGGTTTAAGTGATAAAGATACTCAAAAAATTATTGAAAAAATAAAATTAGCCTATGTGCCTTGGGAGGAAAATTCTTTTCCAGGACTTTTGGGTAATGTCATTTCGGGACGTATTGCCAATCGTTTAGATTTAGGGGGCACGAATTGTGTGATTGATGCTGCGTGTGCAAGCTCATTAGCCGCATTTCGTATGGCACTCAGTGAATTGACAGAATATCGTAGCGATATGATGATTACGGGGGGCGTGGATGCGGATAACTCACCCTTTATGTACATGTCTTTTAGCAAAACCCCTGCTTTTTCACATAAAGATAAAGTGAGAACCTTTGATACTGAATCTGATGGGATGATGATCGGTGAAGGCATTGGCATGATGGTGTTGAGACGTCTTGAAGATGCAGAACGAGATGGTGATCGTATTTATGCTGTTGTCAAAGGAATGGGTACTTCCAGTGATGGGAAATATAAAAGCATTTATGCCCCTAGAGCTGCAGGGCAATGTAAAGCTTTAAGTCGTGCGTATGACAATGCAGGCTTTGCACCCGCAACTGTGGGACTGATTGAAGCACATGGTACGGGTACAAAGGCTGGTGATGCAGCAGAATTTTCTGCCTTAAAAACAACGTTTAGCGAAAATAACCCGTCAAAACAATATATTGCATTAGGAAGTGTCAAATCACAAATTGGTCATACCAAAGCTACTGCAGGGGCAGCAGGTTTGATCAAAATGGCATTATCACTGCATCATAAAATATTACCCCCCACGATTAATGTCACTGTCCCTAATCCCAAATTTGGTATTGAGGATTCTCCCTTTTACATTAATACCAATACACGTCCTTGGCACCGCGAAAAGGGCGCAGTGCCTAGACGTGGCGGTGTCAGTGCGTTTGGGTTTGGGGGGACTAATTTTCATGTCGCTTTAGAAGAATATGAACCTGAACAAAATAAGGCGTATCGTTTACACCAAGCACCGTCTTCCCTTTTATTTTTAGCCCCCACTGCCACACAATTATTAGAATCTTGTGCCAATGAATTGAGTGCATTACAATCAGAGACAGCTGCACAACATTTAGCACAACTGATTAATGCGTCTAAAGATGTAGACATACCCACGACACATGCTCGGGTAGGTTTTGTCATTACCTCTCTTGAAACGGCTCGGGAATGTTTACAAATCACCATTGATTTTTTGAGAAAAAAACCAAATGTAGCATTTTTTGAACATCCTAAAGGCATCCATTATCGCAAAACAGGATTTGATACCCAAGGAAAAGTAGTCGCCTTATTCTCAGGGCAGGGTTCACAGTATTTGGAAATGGGACAAAAATTGGCGTTGAATTTTCCTACGATTCGCCAAGCCTATGCTGACATGGATAAAGTGTTAGATAAGGAAGGTTTGCCCGAAATTTCAAATATCGTCTTTCCGCCTCCTGTATTTAATGCTGATCAAAAAAAGGCACAGCTGGATGCCTTACAAAATACAGAAAATGCGCAACCTGCTATTGGTGCGTTTAGTCTTGGACTTTACAAAATACTGTTAAACGCAGGATTTAAGCCCAATTTTGTAGCAGGGCATAGTTTTGGAGAGTTGACTGCACTGAGAGCTGCTAATGTTTTAAGTGATGCCGATTACTTATTTCTGGTGCAAGCCAGAGGGCAAGCAATGGCTTCTCCCACAGATCCCAATTTTGATGCAGGGGCGATGTTGGCTGTGATTGGAAAAGCGGATGCTGTTCAAAATATTATCGAACAATATCCTAATATTACAGTGGCTAATTGGAATTCTGATAGACAGGTTGTCTTAGGCGGACCTACAGCCGATATCAAACAGATACAAACAGTATTTGATGCACAAGATTACACGACTGTATTACTGCCTGTTTCTGCCGCATTTCATACGCCACTGGTGAAACATGCTCATAAACCTTTTGCAGAAGCCTTAAACACGGTGACGTTTAACAGTCCCAAAATCCCCGTGTATTCTAATATTACCGGTGTCGCGTATCCAGAAAATCCTAATGATATTCGGATTCTGCTGGCATCACACATGCTGAAACCTGTGGGCTTTAAGCATAAAATTGAGAATTTATACGCTGCTGGCGGATATTTCTTTATTGAATTTGGACCTCGTAATGTGCTTACTTCACTGGTGACCAGTATTCTTGCCGATAAACCGCATATTGCTGTCGCATTGAATGCCAGTAGAAAGAAAGACAGTGAACTGCAATTACGTGAAGCCATTATCAAATTACGGGTTGCGGGGTTACCCTTACATAACTTTGATCCCTATCAACGGGAACAAAAAATAGAGATACAGAAAAAGAAAGCCTTAACAGTCACTTTAAATGGTGCTAACTATATGAGTGATAAAACAAAAAAGGCTTTTGAAAACGCTTTGAAAGACGGACATCAAGCCAAACCTACTAGTAACGAAAGTGACACTATGACACAATCATTTGAAAAGAGCCAACAAACACCTACGCTGCAAGGTGAAAGCGAGCATATTGTTCATCAGCAATATTTGAAAAATATGGGAGATTATTCCCAAAACTTTTTTCAATTGATACAACAACAATATGCATTACTCAGCAATGGCACCACGACACCCGCCATGTTAGAAAGTTTTGAACGGGGTATGGCATACTTTCATGAACATCAAGCTCAAATGCAACGCGTGCATGAACAATACTTGAAAACTCAAGTAGATAGCGTATTGCAAATGGTGCCAAGTAACATGCCCTTATTATCTCAAGCCCCTGCTGTTGCGC
>DAOVZS010000240.1 GCA_030635005.1 Thiomargarita sp.
ACTTTACTTCGAATCGCAGCATGTGGACACACAAATGGACATTTACCACAGAAAATACAGAGATCTTCTTCCCAAACTGGAATTTCTAAGGCAATATTGCGTTTTTCCCAAGCAGAACTCCCTGAAGGCCATGTCCCATCTACAGGTAATAAACTCACAGGTAAATCATCTCCACGTCCTGCAATGATTTCGCCAGTGACCTTACGAATAAATTCAGGGGCATGTGCAGGTACGGGAAGTAGTTTTTCAAATGTCGACGTCACCTGAGAGGGCACAGTGACTTGACATAAATTAGCTAAAGTCGCATCAATGGCTTGAAAATTACGCTCCACCACTTTTTGTCCCTTTTTGCCATAGGTTTTTTCAACAGCAGTCTTAATCTTTTTAATCGCTTCATCTCTGGGCAAAATACCCGAAATGGCAAAAAAGCAGGTTTGCATAATCGTATTAATGCGTCTGCCCATGCCCGATTCGTAGGCGACCTTGTAAGCATCAATGACATAAAAATCCAGTTTCTTTTCAATCAACTGTTGCTGCATTTTCCGTGGCAATGTGCTCCATACTTTATCAGCAGAGGAAGCTGAATTGAGCAAAAATATCCCATTATCTTCTGCCTTATCAAGCATATCGTAACGTTCTAAGAAAATGGGCTGATGACACGCAACAAAATGTGCTTGATTATCACCAATCAGATACGTGGAACGAATGGGATCAGAACCAAATCTTAAATGAGAAACTGTGACCGCACCTGCTTTCTTAGAATCATAGACAAAATAGCCTTGCGTATACAGATCGGTGCCTTCGCCAATGATTTTGATGGAATTCTTATTCGCACTCACCGTACCATCTGAACCGAGACCATAAAAAACACTTTCTGTTAATTTCATACACGCTTTGGTATGAAAATGCGCATCCCATTCTAAACTGGTATGGGAGACATCATCAATAATACCAATGGTAAAATTATTTTTAGGCGATGCTTTGTTTAATTCATCAAAAATCCCTTTAATCATTCCTGGGGTAAACTCTTTTGAAGATAAGCCATAACGTCCCCCCACAATACGGGGTAAGCCTTGAAATTTATCTCCGCCCGTAGAAACGTACTCTGCTAAACCAGTGAGTACATCCTTATAAAGCGCTTCTCCCCCAGCCCCCGGTTCTTTATTACGATCTAAAACCGCAATCTTACGTACTGTGGCAGGTAAAGCGTCAATCAGATGTTTGGATGAAAAGGGACGGAATAAGCGTACTCTTAATAAACCTACTTTTTCATCTTGTTCTAATAAATGTTCCACAGTCTCATGAGCAGCTTCTGCAGCTGATCCCATAAGAATGATTACTTTTTCAGCATCTTTAGCCCCAAAATAATCAAATAGATGATATTGTCGCCCTGTGAGCGTCGCAAATTTATCCATGGCAGCTTGTACAATGCCAGGCACCTTATCATAAAAAGGATTAACCGTTTCACGTGCTTGAAAATAAACATCAGGATTTTGAGCAGTCCCCCGAATCACGGGATGATCGGGGCTCATAGCCCGATGACGATGTGCACGGATTAACTCATCTTTAAGCATCGCCCGCATCGTATCCTCATCGATAAGTTTCACCTTAGCGACTTCATGTGTCGTACGAAAGCCATCAAAAAAATGGATAAAAGGAATCCGTGATTCTAAGGTAGCTGCTTGTGAAATTAAAGCACCATCCATCACTTCTTGGGGCGAACACGTGCCTAACATAGCAAATCCTGTGGCACGTGCACACATAATATCACTGTGATCACCAAAAATTGACAAACCTTGCGCTGCCAAAGCACGTGCTGCTACATGAAAAACTGTCGGTGTTAATTCACCTGCAATCTTATACATGTTAGGAATCATTAAAAGCAAACCTTGGGAAGAGGTAAATGTCGTTGTTAATGATCCTGTTTGTAAAGCACCATGTACAGTACCCGCAGCGCCCCCTTCATGCTGCAACTCCATAACTTCGGGTACGACACCCCATAAGTTTGTTTGCCCACGTGCAGAGTAGTCATCACACAACTCTCCCATGCCCGAAGACGGGGTAATGGGATAAATGGCAATCACCTCATTAGTCTTATGTGCAACATAAGCAGCGGCATCATTACCATCAATAGTAACCATCTGTGAATTAGACAAATTATTCTCCATAAATAAAAAAAATTGATACTACATTATAGTATAATAACAGTTTATAGACTAAATTAAATTATATTGATATCTCTTGTTATCAAAATAAAAGTATGTTATTTTATCAAATTGAATATTATATTTTAACAATAATTGGGATTTTTAATGAAACAACGTTTAATACTCACACTAAGTATCGGATTATTAGCAGCTGCCCAAGTCTCTGCGCTTGAACTCACCAGTGATCAAGATAAGCTGAGTTATGCTTTGGGACAACAAATTGGTGAGCAGATTAGCAGATATTTAAAACAACAGAAAACTGATATTGATAAAGAAATCTTTTCAACAGGTATTGTCGATGCGTTGTATGAAAAACAGTCTTTGATGACACATGCAGAAATCGGTGAAGCCATTATAAAATCAAATGAAGCAAAAAAGAAAGCCATGGAACAACAAATTAAAGACGGTGAAGATTTTCTTGCAGCGAATGCAAAAAAAGAAGGTGTGATCACCCTAAAAAGTGGTTTGCAGTATAAAGTGATCACAGCGGGTACGGGTAAAACACCTACTGCCACTGATAAAGTTACGACTCATTATCGCGGCACTTTGATTAATGGCACCGAGTTTGATAGCTCTTATAAACGTAATGAGCCCGCTGCTTTTCCTGTGAATGGTGTGATTGCAGGTTGGACAGAAGCCTTGCAATTAATGAAAGAAGGGGCAAAATGGCAATTATTTATTCC
>DAOVZS010000273.1 GCA_030635005.1 Thiomargarita sp.
AATCTGTTGGCGAAGTCATGGCGATAGGGCGTACGTTTCAAGAATCACTACAAAAAGCGTTACGTGGTTTAGAAACAGGCGTGTCTGGCTTAGATCCCATCTTAGAATTTAAAGAAGATATGAGCGCTGATGAGCGACGTTATTTACGGGCTAAATTAGAAAATCCAGGTCCTGAACGCCTATGGTATCTTGCAGATGCCTTTAGACATGGTTGGAGTCTTGAAGAAATACATGAATACACCGCAATTGATCCTTGGTTTTTAGTCCAAATTGCCAATTTAGTGGATGAAGAATCCAGTTTATGTATTGGATGTTTAGAAAGTATAGACGCGGATAGAATGCGTAGTTTAAAACGTAAAGGATTTTCAGATGAAACCTTAGCCCGATTATTTCAAGTAACAGAAACGGTGATCAGACAATTACGACACCGTTTTAAAATACATCCTGTTTTTAAACGTGTCGATTCTTGTGCCGCAGAATTTGAGGCAAGCACCGCGTATATGTACTCTACATATGAAGAAGAATGCGAAGCCAATCCCACAAATAATGATAAAATCATGATCTTAGGCGGAGGACCCAATCGCATTGGACAAGGCATTGAATTTGACTATTGTTGTGTCCAAGCTGCCTTAGCCTTACATGCAGAAGGCTATGAAACCATCATGGTGAATTGTAACCCAGAAACGGTATCCACGGATTATGACACCTCAGATCGCCTTTATTTTGAGCCACTTACCTTAGAAGATGTGTTAGAAGTCATTGCAATAGAACACCCTAAAGGCGTGATTGTACAATATGGCGGACAAACCCCCTTAAAATTAGCACGTGCATTAGAAGCCGCAGGTGCACCTATTATTGGCACCAGTCCAGATTCTATCGATTTAGCAGAAGACAGGGAACGTTTTCAACAATTAATCCAACAACTCGGCTTACGTCAACCGTCTAACCGTACAGCACGTTCTACAGAAGCGGCTTTAAAACTGGCGGATGAGATTGGTTATCCCTTAGTCGTACGTCCCTCTTATGTTTTAGGAGGACGTGCAATGGAAATTGTCTATAATAAAACAGAATTAGAAACGTATATGCATCATGCAGTTGCGGTGTCTAATGACTCTCCTGTATTATTAGATCGTTTTTTAGAAAAAGCGATTGAAGTGGATGTCGATGCTATTTGTGACGGTGAAGAGGTATTAATTGGGGGGATTATGGAACATATTGAACAAGCTGGCGTTCATTCAGGCGATTCAGCCTGTTCATTACCCCCTTATGGTTTATCAGCAATGATACAAGATCAACTACGCGAACAAATGACACGCATGACTAAAGCCTTAAAAGTCATTGGATTAGCCAATGCTCAATTTGCGATTCAAGAAGATCGTATTTATGTCATCGAAGTAAATCCCCGAGCCTCGCGTACTGTCCCCTTTGTCTCCAAAGCCACCAGCTTATCTTTAGCCCGTATCGCAGCTCGTTGTATGGTAGGACAAAGCTTACGTTCCCAAGGGATTACGCAAGAATGTATTCCCAATTACTATTCGGTCAAAGAGGCCGTGTTTCCTTTTGTCAAATTTTTTGGCGTCGATCCCCTATTGAGTCCAGAAATGAAATCAACAGGTGAAGTCATGGGCGTAGGGCGTACTTTTGGAGAAGCCTTTAAAAAAGCCCAAATAGCTGCCGGCAACGAATTACCCAGTTTAGGCGTTGCTTTTTTAAGTGTACGTGATGCTGATAAAAATGCAGCGGTGGACATTGCCAAAGAACTCATCACCTTAGGATTTACCATTGTAGCCACCCGTAGCACTGCCCATGTCATTAAAACGGCCGGTTTAAAGTGTGCAGTCGTCAAAAAAGTGACCGAAGGACGTCCCAATATTGTTGATAAAATAAAAAACAATGACATCAGTTTCATCGTCAATACCACTGACAGCAAACAAGCCATTGCCGATTCTGCAGCCATACGCCGAGCAGCCTTACAATACAAAGTCAGTTACACCACCACGATATCAGGTGCACGTGCCACCCTATTAGCCCTCAAAGCCCCTACTATCAACACAGTCAATCGTCTACAACATTTACATAAAGAATTAAAAATATCATAAATTATGTATAAAACACTCATCACTATGCTATTAACCATAGGATTATCCGCATGCTCTAAAGCACCTGATATAAAAAAAAACACAACACCACCCGTTTCTCCGGAATTATCAAGAGGGATACCCATAATACACTGTTGGTTCGAGGATCAAATGAACTGCAGTTGGTTTGATCACACACAATATCTTTATTTCGCAAGCACCTGTACTTTTAATAAAAATGAGCAGAAGTCTCACAAA
>DAOVZS010000049.1 GCA_030635005.1 Thiomargarita sp.
CACCTTATATTAAAATTGCATCACGTTATATTAAAACCTAGGGCGTTGCCCCAGGCTGATATATGTCGCCCTTTCAGGGCTTGTATAAAGTGATGGTAGTGGGTCATTGCCTCTGGTTCTAAAACATGTAAAGATGCTTTTTAGAAACAGAGTGCGTAACATCAGTTAATAATGCTCAGTACTTAATATGAGATATTTCAAACAAAAAAATGGCTGCCTAATGGCAGGTAATATCAATGTATTAACGCTCATTAAAAAATATGGGACACCCTTATATGTGTATGATCTTGATATTATTAAACAACAATACGAATGTTTAAGACAGGCTATCCCTAAAAAAGTCACTATATTTTATGCCATTAAAGCAAATCCTAATCCAAAAATTTGTTCATTTCTGCGTTCCTTAGGCGCAGGTGCCGAAATTGCCTCGGCGGGAGAACTGTATATCGCTTTAAAATCAGGCTTTCAAGGCAAAGATATCATATATAATGGACCCGGAAAAACAGATGAAGAGATACAGTATGCCATTGAAAATGATGTACATCTCATTAATGTTGAAGCATTAGATGAACTCCAACGTATTAATACATGGGCTCACACTGCACAACGTATGACTAAAGTCTGTTTAAGAATTAATCCGCTACAGGCTATTAACCAAGCCAAAATGCAAACAGGGGGCGGTTCCCAAAAATTTGGTATTGATGAAGAAATCATTGAAACACTGATTGAAACAGCATTAGACTTAGAATGGCTTGAATTGGTGGGAATACATGTTTATATTGGATCTCAAATATTGGATCACACAGTATTATTAGAACAAATCTCTTATACATTAAATATAGCCTGTCGTCTAACGCAACATTTTCCCTTAAAATATCTGAATTTTGGAGGTGGATTAGGCGTTCCTTATGATGATAATGACCCTATATTTGATGTTAAGGCTTTTGGCATCGGCTTAACAAACCTCATTAACACCGTCTCACAAAAGTATGACTTATCTCACACCCAGTTTATTTTAGAACCGGGTAGATTTTTAGTCTCTGAATCGGGTATTTTTTTAACCAAAATCATTAGTATTAAAGAATCTCGTGGAAAAAAATATGCCATTATTGATGGGGGTATCAATCATGCTTTCTTACCCATTCGTATGAATCGGCACTATCCCACAGTAATCGCCAATAAAATGGGACAAAAAAATGAACATATGATGACACTTGCAGGTCCTTTATGTACCAGTTTAGACATTTTTACAACCGAAGTCGCCTTACCACCTGTCGCACTCAATGATATTATCAGTATATTTAACTCAGGTGCGTATGGTTTTTCAGCAAGTATGCTTTATTTCCTCAGTGCCCCCATGCCAGCTGAAATTATGATCCAAAAGGGGCAAAGTATTGTGATCAGACGTAGAGGACGAAAAGAAGACTTTTTATTACATTGTGACCCTTCATGAATATTATCACTTCCGCTGATCAAGCCCGTTGCACCCTAAATGAACTCAAAACAAAAGGATATACCATAGGTTTTGTGCCCACCTTAGGCGGTTTGCACAAAGGACATCAACTGCTGATGCAACGCTCATGTGAAGAAAATGATATCACGGTGATCAGCATATTTTTGAATCCCTTGCAATTTAGAAAACAACAATTTCTCGCCTATCCCAGTGATTTTAATCAAGATCAGCGTATTGCAACAGAAAGCAAAGTAGATATCATCTTTCATCCCAGTGTCGCAGAAATGTATCCACACAATGATTTTTTTTTTGGAAAAACAGATGATTTAACACACCGTGATCCTGAAAAATTCATCATTAACAAAGGCATCATGAAAGTCTCATCAAATTTAGTCAATCGTTTAGATGGTAAAATGCATCCTTGGGTTTTTGATGGCGCAGCCACCATTGTTCATAAATTTTTAGGGCTATTACAGCCAAATCGTGCCTATTTTGGTGAAAAAGATTTTCAACAACTGGCGATTTTAACAAAAATGGCTCGTATCTACTTTCCACACATCACAATAGTAGGCATTCCCACATTACGAGATACGGATGGATTAGCCTTTAGTTCAAGAAATGTGTTACTTTCCAATCAACAACGTCAAAGTGCACTCAGTGTATGTCACGCGCTGAAACAAGCGAAACGAAAAATTCTGGCAGGAGAAACGACATCAAAAAACATCTTAAATCTTATACTTAAGGCTATCTCACCAGAAATCACGATAGATTATATTGAAATAATCACTCAAAACACATTAGCCCCCGTTATTCATATTCATGAGGATATTGTGTTATATGTTGCTTTTTTTATTAATAGCATACGATTAACAGAAACACTTATTGTAAATAGGTGAAGACGTGTCTTAATCTATGTGCACTCATTTATGAGAAAACTGAACTTATGGCTGATCGACGCTTACAAGTATTTCATTCTGTCGCCCGTTTATTAAGTTTTACCAAAGCAGCTGATAGCTTACACATGACTCAGCCAGCGGTGACTTTTCAAATTCATCAATTGGAAGAGTATTTTAATACGCGCTTATTTGATCGCACCCATAATCGTATTTCATTAACCGCTGTTGGAAAATGCGTTTATGAATATTCCGAGAAAATATTGAGAGAATATGCCGAAATGGAAAACACCGTTAAAAAAATGACGGGAGAAATGAGCGGTATTTTAATGATTGGCGCCAGTACGACGATTGCTGAATATTTATTACCTATTTTATTAGGTGATTTTAAAACACAATATCCAGACGTACACATTCGTCTCAGTGTTTCAAATACTGACGGTATTGTGTCAAAAGTAGAAAATAATGATATTGATCTGGGTTTAGTAGAAGCCCCTGTACGTAATAAAAATTTAATTGTAGAACTTTGTCGTTTGGATCAATTGGTGGCTATCGTATCACCCAAACACCCATTAGCCACTTTTGAAGAAGTGACGATTGAAAAATTAGTCAGCTATCCCTATATTTCTCGTGAAGAAGGCTCAGGTACACGGGGAGTGATAAGCCAATATTTAAAAAAACGTGGCTTATCATGGGAAGATTTAAATATTGTCATGGAATTGGGTAGCCCAGAAGCGGTGAAAGGAGCGGTAGCAGCCAACTTAGGCGTGTCTATCTTATCACGTACCGCCATTCAAAAAGATTTACAATTAGGATTACTGAAAGCAATTAATCTATCACCTCTATTAGAACGCCCACTGTCTTTTGTTTATAAAAAACAACAATTCCGTTTGCGAGCCATAGAAGCATTATTACACTTCTCACATCATCATTGTGATAGCTAATCTATGAAAACAAAATTATTTTTAATACTTGCGCCAACGCTATTAAGTATAGGATTATTACAATCCTACTTTTGGGTGCCTACTTATGATGCACAAACAAAAGGAAATCCAGAACGCATCACCAAATTTATAGAAGCCTCGATTGGAGATGCTAAGATTTTAAATCCTATTCTACATTCTGATGGCGCCAGTGGTAGAATGACAGGTTTTGTCTTTGAAGGGTTACTGGATTTTGATGAAAATTTGAATTTACGGGCACGTCTCGCCACCGATTGGACAATGACTGAAACCGCTTATGTACTTGTCAATAAAGACGCCCATTTTCCTGATGGCACCGCAGTCACCGCACAAGAAATGCACAATCGGATGACAGCCATTTTCCTCAATACACCGATCACCATACTGCCCCCCCAACAACACACAAAAGTACTTTCAATACCCGATTCTGATCCGATTACAGTTACACTTCATATCCCTGAACGCTTACAATTTTCCTTAGAACAGGTTGATCAAAATTTCTTTCAATTACTGACACCTATTCTCGGTGCAGATTATGAAAAAAATGTGCCTATACATCAATGGATTGACGTTTCTCCTGAGAATCAACGAGAGACGGTGCGTCCCCAAATGGCAGAATTAATGCCTATTTTTGAACATAATCCGATTATTCTCTTTCATTTACGGGAAGGTGTTTATTTTCATGATGGTCATAAATTTGATGCAGAAGATGTTAAATTTACGTATGAAGCCATTATGAATCCCAAAAATCTATCCCCGCGTACATCAGATTTTGAACCGATTAAAACGGTGGAAATTGTAGATCCTTATACCATACGTATTATATACAAACGGCTTTTTTCACCCGCCATTAACGCTTGGATGATGGGCATCATCCCTGAACATTTACTGAATAAGACGGCACTGGATCAAGAAATGGATGATCGCAAGCTCTCCACATCGGCACGCGCCAGTTTTGGGATGCGTGACAGTCAATTCAACCGTCATCCTATTGGAATAGGTCCTTTTCGTTTTGTAAAATGGCAAAGTGATGAACTGATTCATTTAACACGTAATGATAATTATTGGGATGACGTCCCTAAATACAAAGACTATTACTATCGCATCATTCCAGACGCATTAACACAAGAATTAGAATTTCGGGCAGGGGCGATTGATACCTATACCCCGCAACCCCATCAAGCTATCCGTTATAAAAAAAATAAAGCGTATCAATCATTTTCAAGTCTTGGCTTTATATATACCTATATTGGATATAATCATCGGAAACCCTTATTTTCTGATAAGCGTGTGCGACAAGCTTTGGGGATGGCGATTAATGTAGATGAAATCATCACATACATACTGTATGGTGAAGGCGTCCGTATGACAGGACCTTATCCTCGAAATACACAATGGTATGATCACAGCATCAAACCACTGCCTTATGATCCAAAAGGAGCACAACGTCTTCTTGAAACACTGGGCTGGCATAAAAATGATGACGGCTGGCTTGAAAAAGACGGTAAAATATTTGAATTTAATCTCATTACCAACAATGGAAATTTGCAACGTAAAGCGATTATGACCATTGCTCAAAATAGTTGGCGTAAAATTGGGATTAAATGCAATACACAACTTTTTGAATGGGCAGTTTTTCTTGAAGATTTTGTGAATACGGGTGATTTTGATGCACTTATCTTGGGTTGGAGCATGGGCGTTGATCCTGATTTATATCAAATTTGGCATTCTAGCCAATCAGGATTTGCCCAACTTAATTTTGTAGGCTATAAAAATCCAAAAGCAGATCAACTGATTGTCAAGATTCGACAAGAATACGATTTTGCCACGCAGCAAAAAATGACACATCAGCTACATCGCATTCTTGCAGAAGATCAACCTTATACCTTTCTTTATGCCCCTTTAAGCAATTTAGTACTTGACAAAAAAATCATGATGGTGAATGAGGAAGGGTTATCTACTAAAATAAAACCCACTAAAAGTGGCAATATTTTTTTCCATTTCAATCGCTGGCGGAAATTAGAATTTTATCCTGAGAACTGATATGTGGTCTTATATTTTTCGTAATCTATTACAACGTTGTGTGTTACTTGTCATTGTGTCTATCATGGCACATTCTATCGTGCATATTGCACCGGGGGAACCGAGTGAAGTCGATCCCTCGAATCCCCGAATGAAACCAGAGGATATTGCCAGAATTCGGGCTGCTTTTCATTTAGATGATCCGATTCATCTCCAATATATCTATTGGATGCGTGATTTATTTACAGGTGAATTAAAATCTTTTAAAGACAGTCAGCCAGTTTTGCCCAAAATTTGGGAACGTTTTCTCAATTCCTTACCCTTATTCATTTGTGCTACCCTTATTGTATGGACGCTGTCTTTTCCAGCAGGTATTCAAGCAGCCATTCGACGACGATCCTTATATGATCGGGGATCAACCTTTATCGCATATGCCTTAATTTCAGTGCCGGGATTTTTCTTATCCTATATTATGATTTTATGGGTAGTTGACACATTCGGCGTACCTGTCATTGGCATGCGTACTTTTGGAATGGAAGATGCTGACCCTTTTTTCCGCGCTATGGATCGTATTTGGCATCTGGTCATCCCCTCAATCATGTCGGCACTGACAGGCATTGCGATACTTTCTCGCTATGTGCGTTCCCAAATGTTAGAAGTGATCAGTCAAGACTATGTGCGTACAGCACGTGCTAAAGGGCTGGATGAAGACACCGTAATCTATCATCATGCGTTACGTAATGCACTGTTGCCTTTTGTGACGCTATTTGGATTTTTATTACCGGGTTTAATCGGGGGATCGGTGATTTTTGAATATATTTTTGCATGGCCAGGTTTAGGACGATTAGGGTATGAAGCCATTTTAGCCCGAGATTTTCCTGTCATTTTAACCATTAATTTCTTGGCAGCTGCCTTAACACTGGCAGGCACATTCCTTTCTGATATGCTTTATGCAGTCGTTGATCCACGAATTCGTTTAGAATAAAAATATGCCTTATCATATTATTGAAGATAAACAGCCTGATGCTTTTCTATTAAATGAGCATCATCAGCCTAGTCGTTTGGGTGATATACCGATATCTTTGACAAAAGATGTGTGTCTCTGTTTTCACTTAATTCCAAATAATGACCTTATGACAGGCATACGATTAAGAATAGGCACTTATTGTCGTATCAATGATTGTCATCTTACTGTGCATATTAATGATTTTAAAGAACGCTTTAATGCACAGGATTTTGTAGATAATGAATACGTGACGCTACTGTTTTCTAAAGCCCAAACGTGTGTGGCAGGAGAATCTGTAGAAATTCAGCTCTACTCAGAAGATACCACTGAAAATCATGTGTTTGCTGTGTGGTGTTCAAACATTGCACATCCCTTTTTTAATCGGATAAGCGCACACCCTATCGTTTTCCCACAAGAATCCGCTCCCAAAGTCAGTATTATCATTCCTGTATTTAATAAAATCTTGTATACCTATAATTGTTTATTAACCGTACAAGCGTGTGATCCAGAAATCAGCAAAGAAGTGATTATTATTAATAATGCATCCTCAGATGAGACTGCAACAGTATTATCACAACTTCAAGGTGCTGTTCACATCATTAATAATCAAGAAAATAATGGATTTGTCAAAGCATGTCGGCAAGGCGCAGAGAGTGCAAAAGGCGCGTTTATTTTATTTTTAAATAATGATACCCAAGTGACGCCGGGTTGGTTATCACATATGCTGACATTGATGGAGACACATCCCAATATTGGGATTACGGGATCAAAACTGATTTATCCTGACGGACGTTTACAAGAAGCGGGCGGAATTATTTTTAGTGATGCCAGCGGTTGGAATTATGGACGTTTACAAAGCCCTACTGAAGATCGTTTTAATCAAAGCCGAGAAGTAGATTATTGTTCAGGTGCCAGTTTAATGATAAGAACATCATTATGGACACAACTGGGTGGGTTTGATATGCGTTATGCACCTGCTTATTATGAAGATACTGATTTATGTTTTGCAACACGTCAAGCGGGTTATCAGGTTTTTTATTGTCACAATTCTGAAGTTATCCACCATGAAGGCATTACCTCAGGTACCGATATTCAAAGTGGATATAAAGCATATCAAGCGATCAATCAAAAGAAATTTCAAGCAAAATGGTGGCATGTTTTATCAACAAATCATCCCCCACCGCCCCCGCAATCAGCACCGGATGACGCTGCTTTTAGATTTATGACCGATGATCATCATACTGGATTTCGCATTCCTAAAAATAAAATATTAGCAACGCATTTCTTAGCACAAGGATGGGCAGCCAATTTCTGGAGTTACTTAAATCTCACTAAAATAGAGGAAGAACTGGAATTTATTCAGTCTATTGGATTTAATACGGTTATTTTGCTCGTACCTTGGGTGGGTTTTCAAACCAAAGTTGATCCGATTACGTATTACGAAGACTATTTTACCCTGTTGCAACAACTGCTGGATACCTTACAAAAACATGATTTATACGTTATTTTGCGACTGGGTTATACGCATGATAATGGTCCTTATAGCGAGCCAGAGGGATTTTTACGACAAGTTGTTGTCGGTGAAGATTCCGTGATGTTGGCAGCGTGGTGTGATTATTTAGATCGCATTTGGGAACTTGTACATTCATATCCGAATGTATTAGGTGGATTTCTTACGTGGGAAGACTTCTTTTTCATGGATTTAACGCATATTCCCTTAAAACAACGCTTTTTACTCGCAGAACGCACCGGTTATCAAAAATATTTAGAAAAAAAATACAGTCTGAAAGAGATTTCTGATCGTTATCAACAATCCTTTTCTAATTATACTGACGTGCCTATTCCTGCTTTCAAATCAAGGGCTATTCATCTATTTTCTGAATTTTGGGATACCATTCTGATTGAGACTATTTTTACGACTTCAAAAAAACATTTCCCACGATTATCAATGGAAGTGAGAACTGATTGTGATCCACAAGAGAATACACATATTTGTCATCACAATACCTTTAATCTGACTTCAGATGCTGATACATCAATGGTTTACTATACGCCCGCTTATGGTGCACCTAATGAGGGTCAAGCTGAGCCTGTAGAAAATATATCAACACGTATGCAATGGATGTTTGAACAAATTCATACGCATACTCACAATACTATTTTTATTGATCAATTTAATTTTATTGACAATACACCCGGATTTGAACAGAATACCCGTTTATTAGCACATGATATTCCTCGTTTTTTATCTGATATTACCCCCATTTTGCAAAAAAATACCATTGGATATGGTTTATGGACTTTGAGAGATGTTCGTGCTAACGCCTTGAAAAATGGTCTTTTTGAACGAAATTATCCCAGTTGGAACATAGACAAGGGTCAAATTATTTTTGATGCCAAGAGTGGGAAAAAAGTAGCCTCTTTAAATAAAGGCGGTACGCTTCGTCAGTTGCTTGCAGAGTGTAGTGGAGTGCCTCTTGTTAAAAAAATGCCTTTTCAATTAGATTTTATACTGAAAACAAAACAAAAAGTCTCAGAACCTGTGTTATTAAGGGTATGTGTATTGTATGAAAATGCCATGATGTATGATCACATCATTTCTTTTGAACAGGCAGAGGATTGGCAAGACATTCATTTAGATAATATTCCTTTTTCTATGGGATATACCTTAGTCTTAGAAAATAAAGGAAGTACGGTGTTGTTGGGTGATTTTTACCTTTATCAATTATGCCAAGAAAATGGTATTATTGATGTTAATAACCAGCCTAAATCTTTTTTCAAAGATATCGTCTTACTCAACCAAAACTTGAATACCCCCGAAAAACGTCCCCCTCCCAGTTTTTTTCATTCAAAAGAGATCACCCCGCAACAATTTGAAGGTGTTTTTTCAGATCACTGGATGCGTCAAACGTTACGCGGGATTATTGCCAAACCATCAACAACAGAACCTTTATATTTTGTGATCAAAGCCTATATTCCTGACACTTGGACAGATTATAATAATCAAATCACGCTCACATTAAATGAGAAACAATATAGGGCTACTCTTAAGACGGCGTATAACGAAATTTGTTTGGGTCCCTTAGAACCCATAATGGATGATATTGTATTTTTTCAGTTACATACAAAAACGGTTGTTTCTCCCCATCACTATGATAAACATTCTCAAGATATCCGAGAAGTGAGTATGTTATTGATTGAATTTGGGATAGTCACCCACTGTTCAATATCTTCCTGATGTTAATATTACGACTATTGAGGTCTATTTACTTATGAATGATAGCTGTGGACAGGATCCGTTTGTCTTAAAAGTATTAGGGGATAGTATGATCCCTGAGTTTAATGAAGGGCACATCATTTTTATTGAGCCAGATGGTGCAATTAAAAATGGTTCTTATGTTTTCGCCGTCTATGAAGATGAATATATTTTTCGACAATTACTGATTGAAAATGAAGAATATTTTCTGAAACCGTTAAATAATGCGTATCCCACATTAAAAATATCTGGATTAGAAGATATCAAAGGGGTTATCACACAACGTGCGGGTAAACGGCGTAAAGAATTAAAACATTACGTGTAGCTTAAAAATGTGAGAGTTGGACAGGCACTTCGTCTCCGTGTACTTTATCAAGAGCAGTTTGTCGTTTTAATGCAAACGCTTCTGCTTCTTCTGCCGTATTAAAGGCATTACGCTGAAGTGCTGCTTCAAGTGACTCATACAGTCCCGCACGCCGTGCCATGGTGCGATGTTGTTGCTCTAGATCTAATAGTTCACGGATCAATTGAAAATGGATAATGCCTTCTTCTTGACATAATTCCTTTAAAAATGCAATATCTTTGGGCTGAAACACCTGATTATCATCTAAACGCGTACCGGGATAGGGTTTTTCCATCACTTTTTCGTAAATATGAGGTAAATTATCTTCAATCTCATGTTTTTCCATGACCCAAAATCGACGAATTTCTTCTAAATCCTCATACGCAATCAATTCCAAATGTGTCACTTCTGGCGGTCCATTTTTTTGAACCGCGCGTTGTGCCTTTAATACTGCTTCTAAGATTCTTTCACGATAACTTTGTGTATAAGGTCCATGTACCAATCTGCCCGAAAAGATTTTTAATTTGCCATTCATACGGCGGAAATCACGATGTTGACGATCTTCTTTGGTATCTAGCCAATTATTACGCAGTAACATCAAAGGCAACATCCATTCTTTTTCTTCATCATTTTGAATCATGGCTTGCATCGATTTATCTTGTTCTACCATGGTACACACATAACATCCAAAGCGACTGTCCCCACAACTCGGTGTACTGGTATCCACAACTAACGGACATTCACCATCTGCTGTCGCTCCTTGGTACATATTTAAAAGTGCCTTATTTGGATGCCCCCAAGGATTTTTAACTTGTGTGATGTACATCCAAACATCATCATTTGACCATTCTGCAATAGGGGTATAAATCCAACTATTGGGTAAACTGGCATTACTTGAAAATTCCTTTCGGCTACTGGTTTTCTCATGTTTTGCCATATTCGCAGCCCGTGCCGTACTTTCCGCTTTACGCGTTCCCAAGACTAAAATAACTTGCCCATTCTCTCGAATAACATTATTAATAAAATGATTAGAAGGGTTAATTTTTAAGCGATCAGTACACCAGCGGAATTTAGGGCGGGGCGCAGGATAACCACGTCCGATCAAATTCACCCAAAATCTATCAGACACTTTGGGGATAAGCCGATGCGCTGTAATAGGGATTTTTTGGTCAATCGCTGCTTGTGACATAATGCTTAAAGATTGTTTTACCCATAAAGCCACAATTGGATTTTCCACTAAGGTATCGGTACTGATCACATAAATAGATTTTATACGTTTTTTTTGAGGCAAGTCTAACAAGGCATACCATACCAATTGTAAAACAGCGGTAGAATCCTTCCCCCCACTATAACCAATAACCCACGGAATATCATCGACTAAGTATAATTCTTGAATATGTGTAATCAACGCTTTAATGGTTTTTTTAAAGCCTTTACTGAACGCTGTTTTTTGCATTTTGAGGTGATGTATAGTAAGGATACAAGCCCTGAAAGGGCGACATATATCAGCCTGGGGCAACGCCCTAGGATTATATATAGTAAGGATACAAGCCCTGAAAGGGCGTTAACATGATATCTTATTTTAACATATACGCTTATGAGCACATGACAATATATCTTGATTGTAATGCCACCACGCCCCTTGAACCTGCGGTACAAGAAGCCATGTTACACACTGGATTTGGCAATGCGGGCAGTCGTACCCATGAATTTGGTTTAAATGCCAAAAAAGCAGTTCAAAAGGCTCGTGATCAGATTGCACACTTAGTCACCGCACAACGTGAAGAGGTGATTTTTACCAGTGGTGCGACAGAAAGCAATAATTTAGCTATTTTGGGATTATGTGCACACGCGACTCAAAAACATATCGTGACGACCCAGATTGAACATAAATCGGTGTTAGAACCTTTGGCGTCACTACAAGGCTTTGAAGTGACTGTAGTGCCTCCAACAGCAAGCGGGTGTGTGGATGTAGAAGCGGTGATGGCTGCGGTGAGAACAGACACTTTGTTGGTATCAGTGATGCATGTTAATAATGAAACGGGCATGATTCAACCCATCACCGCCATTGCAGAACGATTGTCTTGCTCTTCTGCCTATTTTCATGTGGATGCAGCACAGGGCTGGGGGAAAGATATTCAAACTTTACGCCATCAACGTATTGACATGATCAGTGCCAGTAGCCATAAGATATATGGACCCAAAGGGATTGGGGCTTTGATTGTACGTCGTCGTGGCTATGAAAAAGTTCCTTTAACACCGCTCATGTATGGAGGCGGGCAAGAACGTGCTTTACGTCCCGGTACTTTAGCGGTGCCTTTAATTGTTGGATTTGGAGAAGCCACTCAATTGGCTTTAAGACAGCATCAAGAACGTGCTGAGAGATGTCGTCATTATCGTGATACTGTTTTAAAGGGGTTAGCACCCTTACACCCCATTTTTCATGGAGATTTAGAGCAGTGTTTACCCCATGTCATTAATTTCTCGATTGCCGGCTTGGATTCAGAAGCAGCGATGTTAGCCTTAAAGGGAGTCATTGCTATTTCCAATGGATCAGCGTGTAACTCTGCTCATTATACAGGCAGTCATGTGCTCAAAGCCATGTGTTTATCAGATGACAATATACAAGGGGCTTTACGCATATCTTGGTGTCATCTCACAGAAACGGTAGATTGGGAAGAAGTGGTCTCTCGTTTAAAAACACTGATTATTGAATAATTTTTCAGTTTTCCCCTTGAAATCTAAAAATTAGTCTATATTATGATACCTTAGGTTTTGTTGTTTTGAACATGTATGGATTTTGGTTTATGTGGATGGGGATCTGCATAAACTATTTTTTTTTAACAACATTCTAAAATTCACTTCTCAAATCCCATCTCTTTACCAATCTCACAAAAAAAACACAAAAAAGTCTTGTCTGAATACCAGTATATTTGGGTTGAAGACGGAAAATTTTCATCTCCATAAAGTTTAATCTTGTTCATTATCACAGATTTGTTGTTCAATTTCTTTTTTGTGAGAACGGACATAAGCCCAATCATTAGTTAAATCTTCAGCACGTAAGCTTGGATAGCATTGTAATAAATCGGCTTCACTTGTACCTAATAGTCTCGCTTGTTCCAATACCCAAATAGGTATTCGTGTACGGACAATACAGGGAGAACCGCCACAAATTCCTTGTGTACTTTCAATACCAGGAAATGCATCTCCTAAATCACGCACAACCCATTGAAGTAATTGTGCTTTTTCTGATCTTTTCATTATAACAAGCAATTGATTTGCTTGTTGTAGCACTGTCATTTGTTTTGCAAATGTCATTATATTGACCTCGTTCCTATATAGCATACCTTAATGCACTTTTATTTTTACCCGGAAAAATAATATTAAAAGCTTCTCTGACATCATTAGGCACACTAAAATTAACAGTTGCCATCACGCCTCTATTGTTGAAATTTTCAACAATACAAAATCAACTGTATGATTTATACAAACAGGAGGGAGGTAAGATGTCATATACCATGGCAGATTTCACAAAAGATTTTACC
>DAOVZS010000061.1 GCA_030635005.1 Thiomargarita sp.
AAGATTTTTTTGAAAATGTTGTGAAAAAATCCAATCATAATATTCAATTCAAGTATATTAAGGTATGTCGGGACAATCGTGATAAAATAACGATACCTTATACTTATATCAAGTCTTGTCAAATGGTACAAGAATAACAGAAATCCAAGGGGTGTTACCCATAGCTAACATTAATAATATAACAACAATCTTAAAAAACTGTCTACCATCGTCTTATCTATCATTTTTAAATACCCGTTTAGTGAGAGGATTATGAGTGAATTTGACCTAATTACGCGTTATTTTAGTCAAAAGTTTCCAAAACGTGATGATGTCATTTTAGGTATAGGGGATGATGCTGCTTTATGTACAATCCCTTCAGATATGCAACTTGCCATTGCGATTGATACCTTAGTCGAGGGTATCCATTTTCCCAACATGACACGTCCTGAAGATATTGGTTATAAAGCATTAGCGGTGAATCTCAGTGATATGGCTGCCATGGGTGCTAATCCTGCTTGGATGACGTTAGTATTAACCTGTCCAGAAACCAATGATGTCTGGTTAAGCAAATTTAGTCAGGGCTTAAGAGAATTGGCAGAAATCCATAATGTCAGTTTAATCGGGGGCGATACCACCGCAGGTCCTTTAACCATCACCGTACAAATTACAGGATTTATCCCCCCAAACACCGCTTTAACTCGCAGTGGTGCACAAGTGGGTGATGGGATTTTTGTGACAGGCACGCTGGGTGATGCAGGACTTGGCTTAGCAGCATTACAAAAAAAAGTGGTCTTACCTCATCCCGTGCAACAATTTGTTGAATCCCGTTTACATCGTCCCACGCCTAGATTACACGAAGGGCAAGCATTACGAGGCATTGGCAGTAGTGCTATTGATATCTCTGATGGATTAGTGGCAGATTTAGAACATATTTTAACCGCCAGTGGAGTAGGTGCGTCATTACAATTGGAACGCTTACCCTTATCTCGGGCTTTACGTGATTATTTATCACTTGAAAGTGCGTGGAATTTTGCCTTAGGTTCTGGTGATGATTATGAATTATGTTTTACTGTCCCCCCCAGTCAAGAAGATGCCTTGAAAAATGCCCTCTCTGCAGATGCTTATACGCGTATCGGCACTATCGAGTCACATCATGGATTGCGATGTCGTGATCACAATGGACGTATCTTTATTCCAAAACAACAGGGCTATCAACATTTTGTAAAATTAAAGGTTTCTCCCAGAAAACCACGTAGTCGCTCAAGATAGTATACCCCATTTTATTTGCTTTACATTCAGAAAAATATTATGATTAAAAAAGTTGTATTAGCCTATTCAGGCGGGCTTGACACCTCAATTATTTTGAAATGGTTACAAGATGAATACCATTGTGAGGTGGTTACTTTTACCGCTGATATTGGTCAAGGTGAAGAAGTCGAACCTGCAAGAGTCAAAGCACAAAATTTAGGCATTAAAGAAATTTACATTGAAGATTTACGTGAAGAATATGTACGTGATTATGTTTTTCCCATGTTTCGGGCTAATACCATTTATGAAGGAGAATATTTACTGGGCACGTCAATCGCCCGTCCTTTAATTGCCAAATATCTCGTTGAGATTGCTCAAAAAACGGGTGCTGATGCCATTTCACATGGGGCAACTGGAAAAGGAAATGATCAAGTTCGTTTTGAATTGGGGGCATATGCACTCAATCCTGACATAAAAGTGATTGCCCCTTGGCGTGAATGGGATTTGAATTCACGTGAAAAACTGGTCGAGTATGCAAAAAAACAGGGTATTCCCATTGAAATGAAGGCGGGCAAATCTCCCTATTCTATGGATGCGAATTTACTACATATTTCTTATGAAGGTGGCATTCTTGAAGATCCGTGGGCAGCACCAGAAGAGGATATGTGGCGGTGGACAGTGTCTCCTGAAAAAGCACCTGATAAAACGACTTTATTAACCTTAGAATTTGTAAAAGGGGATATTGTTGCGATTGATGGGCAAAGTATGTCCCCTGCTCAAGTCTTAACAAGTTTAAATAAAATCGCAGGCGCGCATGGGATTGGACGTCTTGATTTAGTAGAAAATCGTTATGTAGGCATGAAATCACGGGGCTGTTATGAAACACCCGGCGGCACAGTAATGCTGAAAGCACATCGTGCGATTGAGTCGATTACTTTAGATCGTGAAGTGGCTCATTTAAAAGATGAATTAATGCCGCGTTATGCCAGTTTAATTTATAATGGCTATTGGTGGAGTCCAGAACGTCTATTATTGCAACAATTAATTGATGAGTCACAAGCGAATGTGAATGGTACAGTGCGTTTAAATCTGTATAAAGGCAATGTCACCGTTATTGGACGTACCTCAGAAAAAGACAGTTTATTTGACACAAATATTGCTACATTTGAAGATGATGAAGGCGCGTATAATCAAAAAGATGCTGAAGGTTTTATTAAATTAAATGCTTTACGTATGCGCATCGCTACACGCTTGAAATCATGAGCCTGATTCATTATTATGCTGTGATGGGTAATCCCATTACGCACAGTAAATCACCGCTTATTCATCACACTTTTGCACAACAGATAGGGACTGTTTTAAAGTATCATATTGATTATAGTACTATTTTAGTGGGCACACAAACAGGTGATTTTGAAAAAGCAGTCCAAATATTTTTAGAAAATGGCGGAAAGGGGTTAAATATCACCGTTCCTTTTAAACAAGAAGCTTGGAAATTGGCGACACAACAGAGTGAACGGGCAAAGCGTGCGGGCGCGGTGAATACCTTATGGTTTAAGGAAGAATGGATAGGTGATAATACTGATGGCGTGGGATTCATCCGTGATTTAAGCCAAAATCATGGCTGTGCCTTTCAAGGAAAACGTGTCTTGATATTGGGCGCAGGGGGAGCAGTGCGGGGTATTTTGCAACCCTTATTAGCAGAAAAACCAATACATTGTGTCATTGCAAATCGTACTGTGTCTAAAGCAGAACAATTATCTCATCTGTTTGCAGATATGGGTAACATCACCGCTTCTTCTTATGAAGCCTTGGAAGGCTCATCTTATGATGTTATTATTAATGGGACTTCTGCAAGTTTGCAAGGTGAATTACCGCCCTTAGCTGATAATTTGTTACATGCGACAGGCTGTTGTTATGACATGATGTATTCTCATACTGATACCCCTTTTATCCAATGGGCAAAACAACAAGGCTGTGTTTTGGCAATAGATGGTTTAGGCATGTTAGTGGAGCAAGCCGCCGAATCCTTTTATTTATGGCATGGCGTTAAACCGAATACTGTTCCTGTGATTCAACAGATTCGTGAACAACATCTTTAAGTGTGTCAAAGACGCGGGAAGTATACACCACTTCCCCGCCTATCAGAGTATCAGTTACTTTTCCTTTAAATTCCCATCCTAAAAAGGGTGAATTCTGTCCTAAACTGTGCATTGTATTTTCTGTCATCGTCCAAGACAGACTGGGATCAAAGATACAGATATCGGCGACGCTTCCCACTGCTAACGTTCCTGCATTGAGACCTAAAATCTGAGCAGGTTTATGCGTCACATAACTGAGTATCTCTATTAAATCCATATTCATTTCTTCAGCCAGTCGTAAGGTAAGCGGTAATAAGGTATCTAAGCCTGAAATACCAGGAGCTGTCATGGCAAAAGGATTATGTTTTGCCTCTTTTTCATGGGGTTGATGATCGGAACAAATGGCTTGGATATACCCTTGGCGTAACCCTTCGCGCAAAGCATTTTGATCATTTTGATGACGTAAAGGCGGGCAAACATGGCAGTCACTGTTATACTCTTTAATATCTTCTTCTGTTAAAAATAGATGATGTGCACTCACATCAGCGGTGATATGAAGCGCTTGCGCCTCTTTAATCATGTCAACACCACGTGCTGTGGACAAACGGCAGAAATGTGCACGTACTTTTGTCATTTCTATTAATAATAAATCTCTCGCAATTTCTATGGTTTCTGCCGCTTCTGGAATGCCTAATAAGCCTAAACGTATGCTTACCCTACCTTCATGAATAGATCCTTCTCGTCCTAACCAAGGATCTTTAGCCTGTAAAAAAACAGTCATGTCACAATTCGCAGCATATTTCAACGCATTTGAAAAAATATCTGTTTTGATAATCGGCTGCACATTACTCACACCAATACAACCTGCCTCTTTCAAAATCCCCATTTCTGTTAAATGTTCACCTTTTAAGCCTTGCGTTAAAGCTGCTAAAGGATATACCTTTGCCATTTTTGCATACAGGGCACGATGTTGTAAAAGTTCGGCAACTGCGGGGGTATCAATCACAGGATTCGTGTCTGGGGGACAACATAATGTTGTAATGCCATTGGCAGCAGCAGCTCGAGTTTCACTTAAAATCGTGCCTTTATGCTCTGAGCCTGGTTCTCGTAACCGTACACTGAGATCGACTAATCCAGGACATACAATATGATCACGTGCATCAATTTCTTGGGTAGCTGAAAAATCAGGGGGCGCCGTGCCCACAGCAATAATGTGACCATCAGCACAATGTATATCAGTGACTGAGTCTAAATGTGAGGCAGGATCAATCACGCGCCCGCCCAATATACTAAGCCTTGTCATCAATAGATACCCTTTGTGTGCCTAATGTCATCGCCATCACCGCCATTCGTACGGCAATCCCATTACTGACTTGTTGTAATATAACTGAACGTTTGCCATCAGCCACTGTAGATTCAATTTCTACGCCCCGATTAATAGGACCGGGATGCATCACAATCGCGTCTGGATGTGCCACTTTTAATACTTTTTCAGTCAACCCATAATAATGAAAATATTCATGAACACTGGGTAATAAAGCACTGTGCATGCGTTCTCGTTGTAAACGTAACATAATCACCACATCAACATCGCGCAATCCCATTTTTAAGTCGTGAAATACGCTCACCCCTAATGCTTCGATTCCGTTAGGAATTAAGGTTTTAGGACCTACTACGCGTAATTCTGAGACGCCTAAGGTTTTTAAGGCATAAATATTAGAACGGGCAACCCGTGAATGTTGAATATCACCCACAATGGCGACACGTAAAGGGCTAAAATCTCCTTTATTTTGGCGAATTGTGTACATATCCAACATGGCTTGTGTGGGATGTTCATGTTGTCCATCCCCCGCATTAATAATACTGATATTAGGGGCAACATGTTGTGCGATAAAATGTGCAGCCCCAGCTGCTTTGTGACGAATAATAAACATATCACAATGCATGGCTTCTAAATTACGCAACATATCAATAAGATTTTCACCTTTACTGCTGGATGAGGTACTGATGTTAAAATTCAAGACATCTGCAGAAAGCCGTTTTGCTGCCAATTCAAAAGTAGTACGCGTACGTGTGCTGTGTTCAAAAAATAAATTCATCACCGTTTTACCTCGGAGAATCGGTGCTTTTTTAACTGCTTTTTCACCCACACTGATAAAAGAGGAAGCGGTGTTTAAAATATCAATCAATACGTCACGTTTTAAGCCTTCAATCGCAATAAAATGTTTTAAATGACCGAATTTGTCTAATTGAATAGCATTCATGTTGGATTCTTATACTCTAAATATAAGGGATCTGGACCACACAGTTTAATATGTTTATCACGGAGACACAATGAACAACCGATCACATCAGGTTGAATGGGTAATTCTCGTCCATTACGTTCTATTAATACTGCTAAAGTCACACTGGCAGGACGACCATAATCGAAAATTTCATTCAGAGCAGCCCGTATTGTACGTCCTGTATGTAAGACATCATCCACTAAAATAATATGGCGATTTTCTACTTCAAAAGGTAATGAAGACGGTTTAACATGAGGATGTAAGCCAATACGGCTAAAATCATCTCGATAAAAAGCGATATTTAAATGCCCTAATGGGGCTGTTAATTTGAGCATCGCATGTAAACGCTCGGCTACCCAAACACCGCCAGTATGTATGCCTATCATTAACACATCATTACGCTGTTGAAATTCCAATTTTTTGTTTAAATAGCTTGCCATGCTATTCAGTAACATATCAATCTCATTTATAGACATGATTTACATTTTCCTTCAAATAGAGAAGTCCTCAAAAATTCAAAAAAAAACGCTTCGTGTTGTAAAACTCGAAGCGTGGAAATCTCTTGAAAATGATACTATTTGAGTCAGTTTACCTGATGTTATAAGGCATCTTGACCCATATCACCGGTACGAATACGAATCGTTTGTTCAAGGGCATGAACAAAAATTTTGCCGTCTCCAATTTTTCCCGTATTTGCAGATTTTGCAATCGCATCAATGACTTTGTCAAGTTCCTGTTCACTGACAGCAGCCTCAATTTTTACTTTGGGTAAAAAATCGACGACATATTCTGCACCACGATATAATTCAGTATGCCCCTGTTGATGACCAAAACCTTTGACTTCAGTAACAGTCATCCCTTGTACGCCAACTTCTGACAACGCCTCTCGTACATCATCAAGTTTAAAAGGCTTAATAATGGCAGTAACCATTTTCATATCATCTATTCTCCTATAATCAAAAACCGTATTCTCCGTATTTTTATCTAGAGAATATAACCACGCTCTTCATGAAGTGCAATATCTAAACCTTTACTTTCTTGTTCCTCATCCACACGTAAACCAATGGTAATATCTATCAGCTTCAGAATGATGAAACTGATTGTTGCGGTGAATAACATGGTTGCACCTACACCAATACATTGTGCAATCAATTGATCTATCATGGTGTGATTACCTTCGCCAAAACCTGCACCGCCTAAGCTGGTAGCTGCGAAAATGCCTGTTAAAAGAGCACCAACAATGCCCCCCACTGCATGCACGCCAAAAACATCTAAGGAATCATCATAACCAAAAATACGCTTTAACTTAGAAGCAGAAATGAAACAAGCCACACCTGAAATAGCACCAATCGCCATTGCACCCATGGGACCTACAGCCCCAGCAGCGGGTGTAATTGCTACCAATCCTGCCACAGCACCCGTGGCAATACCCAGTACGCTGGGTTTACCATGTGACATCCATTCACTAAACATCCAAGAGAGTGCAGCAGCAGCAGTCGCAATTTGTGTGACTGCCATCGCCATTCCAGCCACGCCATCTGCCGCTAATTGGCTTCCTGCATTAAACCCAAACCAGCCAATCCAGAGCATAGAAGCGCCAATAATCGTATAGGTTAAATTATGAGGCGGCATAGCAACGTGTGGAAAACCTTTACGTTTACCTAACATCAATGACGCTACTAATCCAGCCACCCCCGCATTAATATGGACAACTGTTCCCCCTGCGAAATCTAAGACGCCATAGCCTTCAAGCCAACCGCCTCCCCAAACCCAATGACAAACCGGTGCATATACAAATGTTGCCCATAAAGTCATAAATATCAGCATCGCAGAAAATTTCATGCGTTCTGCAAATGCACCGACTATCAAAGCAGGTGCGATGATGATGAAGGTCATTTGAAACGTCATATAAACGGTTTCTGGAATTGTGCCTACTAAAGAGTCTACCCCTACCCCTGCCAAAAATGCCTTATCTAATCCTCCAATAAAAGGATTCAAAGCACCGCCATCTGTAAAAGCCAGGCTATATAGAAATATCACCCACAAGAGTGTCATTAAAGAGGTAATTGCAAAACATTGCATTAAAATGGATAATACATTTTTACTACGTACCATCCCTGCATAAAATAAAGAGAGCCCAGGAATCGTCATAAATAACACTAAGGCTGTTGCTGTCAACATCCAAGCGGTATCTCCTGCAGACAAAGTATCTTGAGCAAACGTTACGGAAGGTATTGCTGATATAAGCAATATCAGCATACTTTTAACCATCAGCATATTCATAAACAACCTTATTTAATGTGTATTAATAAAAATCTATCTGTAATGATAACATATCTATTTATAAGGTAATTTTAGACGAGGAAAAAGGTTACCAAACTGTTTTTATAAATAACGAACATAGGGATATCGTTTTTCATAATCTGCAAATTCTTGTTCTAAATGGGTACTTTCAGATTGGCTAAGTGATTGCAATTCTGTTTTTAATAAAGAATGACGAATTGTATTTTTAAAATTTTGTGGTTGTCTAATTTTTTGTCTCATAAAATAAACAAAATCTGCAATTTCTGCTAAAATTTTTTGATACATTGGTTTTGTCATTTCATTTTTTTCCTATTGAGGAGGGCAACCTGTGCCCACCTAATCAAAAATCAAGCAATTCTGTGAGTAATTGATTACAAATATCAACACTTTCAAGATATCCTTGACAATCAATATCAAAATTATACCTGTATTCTTCAGCACACACAGTAATCACCATTAAATCACTTCTATATTTTGTTTTGTTTGTTTTAAATGAAGTATTGGCAATGACTTCTTCTAATAATTTATTCAATTTATGTGATTTAGAATAAGAAGCAAACTGGCTATTGCGTTCCAAAATATGTTTGAAAAAACATTCAAACATTTGTTGATAATGAAAACAATGAATAGAGCAATCTTGAATAGAACTGCTGTTTAATAAGTCAACAGCAACCGCATGTCCCCAAGCTTTTCCACCCAGATTATGAACATTTTCAAAGACTTGAAACATGTCTTGATAGTTCACTCTTTCGTTTCAATAGTCCGTTTAAATATCGTTGCACCGCAATTGGGACAGGCTGGAATATAATCAGGTTTCTGAAATTGCAAGGCATGATGACACATCTCACAATATAAAGTGCCTAAACCAATGATTTCACCGCTATGCCACTCATTTGCCAGACGTGCACGTTCCGCAATATTGTCTAATTCTAAACGGGTGTGATCCACCATCACACTAAACATATCTAATAAACGATCTTCAATCAATTCTAAATCAAAATGCATCCAATCAGCTAAGGCGTTTTCGGTGCTGACAATAAATTCAGCCGCATCATGTAAATCACGTCGTAAATATTCACCAATATGTTCCGCTTCTTCACGCGTCAACTCGTCTAAAACCAATGCTTGTTCTTTCGCATTCTCAATATGTTGTGTTAATGTATGTGTCGTGGCAGATTTTTGCGTCTCATCAACCCGTGTCAGCATTTTATGATAAGCTGGAATGAGATGCTCGTTTTGGTCTTTTTTGGTATTCATAAGTTCCCCTTTTCTAAAAAATTTATGTTAAAACATAGTCTTGTGATTTCTTTCTGTTATATCTTAAGTGGATGTAGTAATATCAGCTATTATAGTCAAGCAATGGGCGGACAATGGGAAATTTACAGCGCGTCGCAACCGATTGAACATATCATTGATAATCCTGATACATTACCTGCATTAAAACAACAATTGATAGATATCTTAAAAATACGTGCTTTTGCCACTGAAACGTTACATTTACCTGAGAATGATAGTTATACTTATTATGCAGATTTAAAACGTTCTTATGTTGTGTGGAGTGTTTTTGCAAGCCCTAAATTTTCTTTTCAACCTTATCAATGGTGTTTTCCTATATTAGGCTGTGTCAGTTATCGTGGATATTTTGCTGAAGCATCTGCCCAGACTTTGGCCACAGAATTACGTATACAAGGCTTTGATGTGTATGTGGCAGGTGTCCCTGCTTATTCTACCTTAGGTTGGTTTAGTGATCCCGTTCTCAATACGATGTTATTTTGGCCTAAAACTCAAATAATCGGTTTGATTTTTCATGAATTGGCACATCAAAAAATATATATTAAAGATGATACCCCATTTAATGAAGCTTTTGCAAGAACAGTAGAATATGTGGGTGTCGAACGTTGGTTGGCACAACATAGTAGCCCAGAAGCGGTATTACAGTATCAACAATCACAGCAGCAATATCTTGAATTTATTAGCTTAGTTTTAACAGCCCGTAATCAGTTACAAGTCTTATATCAGAAACCATTATCTGAAAAAAAGATGCTAGCCGTTAAAAAGAGGATTTTTAAAACCTTACGCACAGATATCAAAACGCGTTGGAAAGGCTATGATGCTTGGATTTCAAAAGATTTTAATAATGCAAAATTGTTATCTGTAGCCACTTATCAAGATTATGTCCCAGCATTTAAGAAGTTACTGCATCAAGTCAACGGTGATTTAAAGAAATTTTATCAGAAAGTGGCAGAATTGGGCGCATTACCTATCGCAGAACGACAGGCTATTTTGAATAATCTGTAACCCTATATTTTGCAATAGATTAAAAAAGTTGTATAATTAAAATATTTTTTTCAAATATATTATAATAGATTAATATCACTCTCAATTATGATTATCAGTCATACCGATACTTGGGCAGCCCTTAAAACCCATCAACAGAGCTTAGCATCAATACATCTCAAAGATTTATTTACAGAAGATAAACAACGTTTTAAACATTTTTCTCTCGAAGCCTGTGATTTATTATTAGATTATTCTAAAAACCATTTAACACCTGAAACGCTTACGTTATTATGTCAGTTGGCTAAAAAAGCGAACATGCTTGAATGGATTGCCCGCATGTTTAATGGCGAAAAAGTGAATAATACTGAGCAACGTGCTGCCTTACATGTGGCATTGCGTCATCGTTCCCATCATCCTATTAGAGTAGACGGCAAAGATGTCATGCCCACTGTTCATGCTGAATTAGCCAAAATGCGCCAATTTAGTCATGTTGTGCGCGAGGGAGAATGGCAAGGCTATACAGGAAAAACGATAAAACATATTGTTAATATTGGTATTGGAGGATCAGATTTAGGACCTGCAATGGTGACTAAAGCGTTAAAAGCCTACCACCATCCCCGTTTATGCAGTTATTTTGTGTCTAATGTTGATGGTACTCATTTAGGAGAAGTTTTAGATCAGATTAATCCAGAAACGACCTTATTTATTATTGCTTCAAAAACATTCACCACCCAAGAAACCTTATTAAATGCCCAAAGTGCCCGTCGTTGGTTGATTGATAAACTCGGTGATGAAGACGCGATTGCCAAGCATTTTGTCGCTGTGAGCACTGCAAAGCAAAAAGTGATTGAATTTGGTATTA
>DAOVZS010000118.1 GCA_030635005.1 Thiomargarita sp.
ATCTTGCTCGCGCAATGTGAGAAACTCAGCCCGTACAAAACGAGTCGTCCCCATCCAACTGGTAATCCCAATGATAATCATAATGTTATAAATACTCGCATGTAATAATGCGGCGACTGTCAGTATCAAAAAAAAGGTTGGAAAACACAACATGACATCCGTAAAACGCATAATGAGGGTATCCACGGTGATAAAACCCAAGCGTACATTACCATAAAAACCTGCCAATCCTCCGAGTAAAATACCAATAACTGTTGAAATCCCAACGGCTACAAAACCAATAGAAAGCGACACAAAAGAGCCTTGAAGCATTCTCGCAAACACATCGCGTCCTAATTCATCCGTACCCAATAGATACATCCCAAATTGTGGGATATCTTCGGTGGGAAGATGTGCTGATGCAAAGGATAAAGGGGGCAAAAATTTATCAACCAGCCTCACAGTAGTGGGATCAAATACAATAGTCCACTCTGTCATACCCTTGCCAAGAAGCGCAGCCACAATAAGCAAGCATAATGCGATTAAACCAAATACAGCTAAAGTATCTTTCTTAAACAGTCGCCAAAATTCTTGGAAAGGGGTTTCTGATTGAATGTCCATTGATTTTGTTATACTTACCAGTTAGTATTCTATTAATACAGTTGAAAAAAACAGTTAAAAAAAGGAAATTGTTATGAGCAAATTATTAACAGTGGTCTATAGTCTATTTGGAGTGTTACTGTTTAACGCCTCTCTCATTTATTTTATTCTCTTAATCAGCCCAATGTTGGAGGCGGAGTTGATGAACTCAGGAACAGTCATCCCATTTTTTCAAGCTCTTACCATTAATATCGTGCTTATTATTCTCTTTGGAGTGCAACATTCTGTGATGGCACGCCCTCGCTTTAAAGAATGGTGGAGTAAAATCATTCCAACGCATCTCGAACGGAGCACTTACGTGGTCATTTCGAGCGTGTTTATGATACTGTTATGTGTCGTATGGCAACCCTTACCCGATATGGTGTGGCATGTTGAAGAACCTTTTGCCTATTGGTTTCTTGTCTTTTTATTCGGATTTGGTTGGTTGTTTTCACTGTATGCCACTTTCTTAATCGATCATGCTGATTTACTGGGATTACAACAAGCATTTTCATATTGGCGTGAGAAACCGTATATCCCCGTCACCTTTCAAGTCGTTTCTGTCTATAAATATATACGCCATCCCATTATGTTAGGCACGATTTGTGGCTTGTGGGCAACGCCCAGTATGAGTATGGGTCATTTGGTACTGGCGATTGGATTCACCGTATATATTCTCATTGGTATTTATTTTGAAGAACGGGATATGATAAAGACGTATGGTGACGTCTATACAACATATCAGCAGAACACATCCATGTTATTTCCATTCTTCAAAAAAACATGACAGCTCTTCTCTCTTATATTTTATAAGGACGTTGTTTTTCATCATCATCAGGGCGACGTAGTTGCTGTTCCGATTTTGGTTTCGCTAATTGTTCTCGTAAATAACGTGCCCGTTCAACAATAGTCGGTGGTTTTTCAGCTTGTAGTCTGAAAAACCGACTAAACCAATTAGGACCTTCTCCCAGAGTATCATCCCCCTGTAATGCACGCTCATAATCTAATAAAGCAGCCTGATGTTGTCCCATCCAATCATACAGTATACCACGATTGGCATACGTCCCTGCAAAATCAGGTTCTTTGGAAATCGCCTCATTAAATATGTGTAATGATTCTTGATAACGCTTTAATTTCAACAAGCTACGTGCTTTTCCCCGTAACGCATGGATATGTTCAGGATCTTCATGAAGGGCTTGTTGATAGCTGTCTAACGCACGTTGATATGCACCATCTTCAAATAAGTTATTAGCAGCTAAATAAGCAGGCGTACCCGGTTGAACATCGGTGAGAAAACTATCATAAGCACTCCAGCCAACCCACGCGGTAGTCAATATAACAGCAGTCCATTTTAAAAGTGAATACACACGTTCATCCATAACCAATAGTACTCACATTAAAAAGTATCGAAAATAAGATCACAATAAATAAACTCATCAATCGTGCCCGTAATAATTGTCCCTGAATATCATCTTGAGAAAGTGTACGCTGCTCTTTTCGTTGCAAACGACGTACACTTAATACCCATACCAATTTACTGACAGGGAAAAACAATAATAAAGCCAGTATAGCAACAGAAACTATAAAATATAACATATAACCTATTCGTCCCAGCTGGAATATGGACCTTCAGTACCATCTTTTAAGCGATCACGAAATATTGTGCCATTAGTTGTGAGATCTTGTTGATTTTCTGATTTACTTTGGGGCAATACATTCTGATTAGCGGTCCATTGTGCTACAGATTCACAGCCTAAATGTTGGGATATATGTTTCGGTGTTTGCCAACCTACCCAATATGCGCCTTTTTCTTTAAATAATATTGCTTCCCAAGGAGAATCAACGAATGGCTGTACAAAACGGTGATCTAAGGGGGAATGATCTTTCAATTTATGCCGATCAAATGTTGATATTTGAGACGGTGCAGAAATCATGCTAGAGGCTAATAACGGTTTTTGAAAAGCACGTTGTATGGGATCCAATATTTTAAATAGGGCATCTTTATCTAAATTGGTGATATACTGTTGTTCTTTTGCATTACTATCTCGTACACCCTCTGCATTTACAGCATATAAAATCTGATCTGACAATCTTTCAATTTTGATATTGGTTTTTTTTGTATTCTCAGAGATTTGTTTTAAATATTCTTCTTGTTTATTGCCAAATATGAAATTACTTAAACATTGATAACTGTTATAGCCTGTTGATGCGATTTCGGCTATCGCAATAATGGATTCAATCATTGTTGAGGTCTCATTGTTTTTAAAATTAAAGGTCGCTGACACAAACGCAACCAATATAGCCATGATTAAACGTGTATCTGTGCTAATATATTAACGCCCTAGATACCCTAATGTTCAAATTTTACAACACGGAAGACATAAAATGACACAAATAATATTACTCACATGTATTATCTTCATGTTACTCATTGCATTCATTGATGTGCGAAGTTTTCACCGTAAACAACATATTAATTGTAAATCTATTATTATTAATATTGGTGTATTAGGGACTTTTGTGGGCATTGTATTGGGATTGTTAGATTTTGATACCCAAAATATTTATCAAAGTGTACCACAATTACTTGAAGGTCTCAAATTAGCGTTTTTAACCTCTATTTGTGGTTTGTTCTTATCAATTTTCTTATCAACGATACAGGCTTTCTTATTATTAATACGACGTGATCAGCCCATTGATAAAAAAGAATCTGAAAATAAGATATTAACAGAAATCAATCAACTTTTAAAAGAAATTGTAAATGAACTCAAACAAATACCGCATACAGAACGGTTTATTAAACTGGATCACGAGGGAAAAATATTGCCTAAAGGTGCACTGCAATGGGCTGCTGTTCAAGATAATAACACCGCTTATATTTGGGAAAATGCTACAACAGCCTGTTATAATGATAAAAAAAGTCAAACGTATCTTAACAAAATAAATCAAAAAAAATTGGCAGGCTATAGTGATTGGATATTGCCAACTCTGGAAATATTACAATGCTTTGAATTTGATAAACATTATTTTCCACACCTGCAATTATCTTGGTATTTGTCCGCAACACCTAAAAATGATCAATATTGGAGTATTAATTTTGATACTGGACATCAGGGAACAGCAGAATATGCTCATGTATTATTGGTTAGAACGGGGCTAAAAAGTGGATAATAAAGAAGATTTAAGCCTTGCTGATTTAATGTCAGCATTAATGATGGTTTTTTTACTCATTGCCATTGTATTTATGCTAGACACAGAAAAACAAAAAATGCAACTCAAAGAACAAAATGATGCAATGGCAGACATTGTATTGGTAGCACAACACAGTCAATCAGAATTACATAAGGATTTGCAACAAGAATTTTCTGTTGATTTAGCAGAATGGCAAGCAGTTATTTTAAAAGATAATACGGTGCGTTTTACAGCACCCAATGTCTTATTTGCCTCAGGAGAAAGTACCTTAACAGCTCATTTTAAAACGATTTTAAACAGTTTTTTCCCACGTTACATTAAAATTTTACACAACTATCATCAAGATATTGAAGCGATTCGAATAGAAGGACATACCTCAAGTCCCTGGAATAATATTCAAGATATGACCCTTCGTTATCTTAAAAATGCCAAATTATCACAACAACGGGCTTTATCCACACTCAGCTATTGCTATCAATTAGACGCCATTCAACACAAACAATTGTGGCTACAAAAAGTATTCAGAGCCAATGGATTATCTTTTGCACAACGTATTTTTAATGCGGATGGCACAGAAAACATGGCAAAATCTCGTCGTGTTGAATTTAAAGTCGTCACAAAAGCAGAAGAAAAATTACATCAAATTTTAGAACAGGTGGAATCAAACAAAAAAGAGCAACATTAAGTGATGTTGTCTTGCAGCGGAAAAAACCATGAAACATAAGGATCTCTGTTTAGATGTCAATGCCATCAAACAAACCATACTCAATAATTTACGTTATACCATTGCTAAAACACCCGAAACTGCGACTGATCGCGATTGGTTTCAAGCTATTGCATATACTTTGAGAAAGTGCATGACAGAACGGTGGATGGCGACGACACATGAATATTATCAACAAGATCGTAAGCGTGTCTATTATTTATCTTTGGAATTTTTGATGGGTAAGACTTTGATAAAAAGTTTACTCAATATGGGCGTGTATGATGAATGTTGCCAAGCGATTGAGGCATTAGGGCTATCTTTAGAACATATTGCCGAATTAGAACCCGAGCCTGCTTTGGGAAATGGGGGGTTAGGACGATTGGCTGCGTGTTTTCTGGATTCGATGGCGACTTTGAATTTACCCGGTTATGGCTATGGTATTCGCTATGAATATGGCATGTTTCAACAGTGTTTTCAAAATGGGTATCAGGTTGAACATCCCGATAATTGGTTGCGTTATACCAACCCTTGGGAATTTCCACGTGCTGAAGTGTTATATCCTGTTCATTTTGGAGGGCAGGTGATAGAATATCAGGATAATCAAGGACGTACGGCGTATCATTGGAAAAATACGAATAAAATTATGGCGATGGCTTATGATACACCGGTAGCGGGTTATGGCACTAGCACCGTTAATAATATGCGTTTATGGTCCGCCAAAGCATCACGAGATTTTGATTTACAGTATTTTAATGAAGGCAATTATATTCAAGCAGTCGCAGATAAAAATCACAGTGAAACACTGTCTAAGGTGTTATATCCCAATGACACCACTAAAATGGGACGTGAATTACGATTACGTCAAGAATATTTTTTTGTATCCGCCTCTATACAAGATATTATTCGTCGCTATATTGACCATCATCAAGATATTAGGGGACTTCCTGATAAAGTAGCGGTGCAACTCAACGACACCCATCCTGCATTAGCGGTGCCTGAATTACAACGATTATTACTCGATCACTATCAATTATCTTGGACAGAAGCTTGGAATATTACGGTACGTGTCTTTTCTTATACAAATCATACTTTGTTACCAGAAGCCTTAGAAACGTGGACAATTCAGTTATTTGAAAAATTACTGCCCCGCCTACTTTTGATTATTTATGAGATTAATCACCGCTTTCTCAAAAGCGTCAGTTACCAATATCCTGGAAATGTTGACATACAACGCCGTTTGTCTATTATTGGTGAAGACGGTGAAAAACATATTCGGATGAGTCATCTTGCTATCGTGGGTTCTCATAAAGTTAATGGGGTAGCCAGATTGCATACGCAATTAATGAAAACAACGATTTTTTCAGATTTTGATCGATTTTTCCCTGACAGAATTATCAATAAAACAAATGGTATTACCCCCCGTTGTTGGCTAAAAGAGGCGAATCCCGGACTGTCTCAACTGATTACACAACATATTGGAACAGCATGGGTAACTCAATTAACCCAATTAAGCCAATTAATACCTTTAGCCGAGAATCAAGATTTTTGTACTGCTTTTCGAGCGGTTAAACACGCAAACAAAGAAAAATTTGCTCTTTTTGTCCAAAAAACATTGGGAATTCAGATCAATACACAGTCTTTATTTGATGTACAAATTAAACGTATTCATGAATATAAACGGCATTTGCTCAAAATTTTACACGTTATTACCTGTTATAATCGGATACGCCACAATCCCCAAACGAATATCGTCCCCCGTACGATTATTTTTTCAGGTAAATCCGCACCCGGTTATGTCATGGCAAAACTCATTATCAAACTGATTAATAATGTTGCCGAAGTGATTAACAATGATCCCATCATTGGAGATCGCTTAAAAGTAGTATTTATACCCAATTATGATGTTTCTAAAGCCCAACAGATTATTCCAGCCGCTGATTTATCAGAACAAATTTCTACGGCAGGTATGGAAGCCTCTGGTACAGGAAATATGAAATTAGC
>DAOVZS010000235.1 GCA_030635005.1 Thiomargarita sp.
CTGCTTTCAAAAATGAGACGTCTCCATGATATTCTAATCCATACATACTGAAACTTTCAGGCGGTAATCCCAATTGCTGAACCACTTCAGCACCGAAAATGCCTTGATACGCTATATTATGTATACTCATGACAGTGCGCACTTTTGAATGAGGCGCATATTTTAAAAAAGCTGGGGTTAAACCACTTTGCCAATCATTACAATGAATAATATGGGGTTTAAATAAGAAATGATGCTGCCCAAATAAGGCGGCAACTTTAGATAAAATGGCAAAACGTAACGCATTATCAGACCAATCTATACCCTTCTTATCTTGATAAGGTCCGCCTTCTTCACGCTCATATAAATTCGGACACTCAATCACATAAACAGGCGTTTTCCCATCTGCCATGATACCTGCTAATAAACGAATCGGATGTGACAACGGGGATACCCAGAATTCCTCAGATACTTCAATTAAGGAGAGTTGTTCTAATACACTTTTATAACCCGGTAACAACACACGAATATCAACGCCTTGTTGTCTCAAAGCATTGGGTAACGCATAACTCACATCACCCAACCCCCCCGTTTTAATCAATGGATACGCCTCTGAAGTGACAAACAGTACATTGATACTCATCTTATTTTCTCCCTTTATGATAGCTTAACCCTGTGCCTGCTGGAATTAAACGTCCTATAATGACATTTTCTTTAAGCCCTAATAAATTATCTGTTTTATTTTGTATCGCACTGCTGAGTAAGACGCGCGTAGTATCCATAAATGAAGCCGCTGAAATAAACGATTCTGTCGCCAAAGACGCTTTAGTAATCCCCAATAATTTTGGTTTCCAACGCGCCAGTGTTTTCAAATGAGACAAATTTTTACTTAAACGTTCATTTTCATCTAATAATTTTTGACGTGTGACAATTTCACCACAACAAAAAGGCGTATCGCCTTGTACTACAATGCTCACAGTACGCAACATCTGGCGTATGATGACCTCAAAATGCTTATCATTAATAGAAATACCATGATTAAGATAAATTTCCTGACATTCATGAATCAGATACTTGACTAAGGCATTAATACCATTCAAATGTAGAATATCATGAGGATTAGGCTGACCTTCAACAAGAATATCACCAAGTTCAACTTGTTGACCTACCATAATCTTAATTTTTCGCCATTTGGGAATGGATATTTCTTCTGTTTGCCCATTATGATCTGTAATAACGATGCGATATTTCGTTTTAGTCTCTTTTCCAAAACTGATCATACCCGCTTGCAAGGCTAAAATAGCAGGTTCTTTGGGAATACGTGCCTCAAAAAGTTCAATAATACGCAGTAAACCATTCGTAAAATCACCGTCTCTCGTTTTGGGTATTTTAGCAATGATCTCTCCCACGTTCACAGGACTCCCGTCTTCTACATGAATCGTAGTATTGGGCGGTAAATAATAAGACATTTGAAGAAGATTATTATTATCACGCTTATCCACTATATTGATTCTAGGTTCCCAGCCTCTCGTATTAACAGTCCATAATTTTGGATTTTTAACCACTAAAGTATTCAGCCCTGTGTTACTATCCACATGACGTTCAAGAATCCCCCCTTCAAAAGCTTCCATAAAACGAATATATCCAGAATATTCTGAAATAATAGGAAGGGTACGTAGATCCTATTGAGCTACACTTTTTCCTATGACGACCTCTTCTCCCGCGATGACAGTGAGTATTGCACCATAAGGCACTTTATGACGCTCACATTCTTCACCTTTCTTATTGAGAATATACAGTGCACCTGTTTGTGATACGGTGAGAAATGTTTCGGTGTCAACATTGTTCTGTTGTGTCACGACTTTAAGATTATCAAATTTAACAATACCAGAATGATTAATCTGAATATTATTAACATCGCTTTCCTGAGAGATACGTGCTTCACTATGTAATGTTAATTTTGTGCCTGATTCTCCAATAGATTGCGCAGCAATCACTCCAACCGCTTCTCCAATATTGACTAATTTATTGTAGGCTAAATCTCGTCCATAACATAAGGCACAAACCCCTTGTTCAGCATGGCATGTAATGGGAGAGCGTACTGTCACACTGTCTATTGTCTCAAAAGAGGTGATAATCTCTTCATTTAATAAAGTGCCCGCTGTGATAATCTTCTCTTTAGAAACCAACACATCTTTTGCAAGCACACGTCCAAGTACCCTATCGCTTAAAGAAATGCCATGTTGAACAGCACTGATAGTCAAGCCTTCTGTTGTCCCACAATCGTATATTACAATAATGACATCTTGTGCCACATCCACTAATCGTCGTGTTAAATATCCCGCATTCGCTGTTTTTAAAGCAGTATCTGATAATTTTTTACGTGCGCTATGCGTGGAAGTAAAATATTGATGTACATTCAAGCCTTCAGAAAAATTAGCAGTGATCGGTGTGTCAAGAATCAAACCATTCGATTTGATCATCAAACCACACATCCCTATCAATTGATTTATATGTATTATACTTTCTACGCCTGCATCATGCATAAGAGATAATGCATTATCATATTTTCCAGAAGGTTTTATTTGAAGTAAGACAGCCTCAATTATTTGATGATGCGTTTTTTTCCAAACATCAACCATTTGATGATACTGTTCATTATCAGTGATGATTCCTTTAATATACTGTTCTTGAATAGTCTTAAGTGTTTTCTGGGTTTTCTGAATCAAATATGCTTTGTCTTTAGGAATTACCATATCTTCAAATTTTAAACTGAAACCCGCCCGAGTGGCATACGTAAAGCCTAAAGACATCAGCTTATGCGCACAAGCAAGGGTTTCCAAAGCACCAAAATGAAGATACGTAAATTTAAGAATCTCAGTAATAATCTCTTGTGTTAAACAACGATTAATCAGTTTAAAGGGAAATCCAGTAGGTAAACACTGTAAAACTAACGTACGCCCATAAGTTGTTTTAACACGTTGATGATTCAAACGTACTTCAATA
>DAOVZS010000005.1 GCA_030635005.1 Thiomargarita sp.
TACGATTACACAAATACATTGGTTTAATTGCAGGTAGGCACCAATAAAGGGACATTGTCTCATCATCAAGTAGCGACGATGTTACAAGCTGATGCCCAGAATGATAAGGATGATTTAGCAGGTTCCTCAATCACAGAAACGGATATATTAGTCATTGGAGGCGGTGGAGCAGGCTGTGCTGCTGCCTTAACCGCTGCCAGAAATGGTGCAAGAGTCATTTTAGTGACTAAATTACGTTTAGGGGATAGTAATACCGTCATGGCAGAGGGGGGCATACAAGCCTCTATTGAACCGGGTGATACGCCACAAGCACATTATGACGATACTTTAAAAGCGGGTCATCATACCGCTAATAAAAAATTAGTGGCTACTATGGTGATGGATGCCCCTAATGTGATCCGTTGGCTGATTAAAGAAGGCATGCAATTTGATCAGAATGAATTTGGAGACTTATTAACCCGTCGCCCGGGGGGTGCTTCTGCCAATCGTATCGTTTATTATCGGGATTATACAGGTTTAGAAATGATGCGGGTGTTGCGTGAAGCGGTGTCTAATAGTAATATTGAAGTTTGGGATCATTCACCTGTGGTTGAATTATTGTCCAGTGAAACAGGACATTGTGCAGGGGCTGTCATCTATTCTGTAGAAAAACGGGCTTATAAAATGATTAAATCTCAAGCCGTCATTTTAGCCACGGGTGGCATTGGACGTATGCACATTAATGGGTTTCCCACGACAAATCATTTTGGTGCTACAGGTGATGGATTAGTTTTAGCCTATCGCTTAGGTGCAAAATTACGAGATTTAGACTCATTTCAATATCATCCCACCGCCATCGCCTATCCCAGTCAAATTGCAGGTTCATTAATCACAGAAGGGGTACGTTCAGCCGGGGTTCAATTATTAAACGCATTAGGTGAACGTTTTGTGGATGAATTAAAGCCACGTGATTATATTTCTGCCGCTATTCTTCGAGAATGTGCAGAAGGGCGGGGCGTTTGGGTAGATGACACAACAAAAGGCGTGTGGCTAGATACCCCAAATATGGAATTACGTGATCCTGGATTAATGAAACACCGTTTTCCTAAATTATTTCAACTGGCAAAACGGGGTAATCTTGATCCCCGAAAATCACCCTTGCTCGTCTATCCTGCTCTGCATTATCAAAATGGGGGCGTTGTGATTAATGAAAAAGGACAAAGTACCATACCTGGCTTGTATTGTGTGGGAGAAGTCAGCGGTGGCATCCATGGTAGAAATCGGATTATGGGCAATGCCTTATTAGAAATCATCTCTTTTGGACGGCGGGCAGGTAAACAAGCTGCCCAAAATATCAGTGCACGTGGGCATAAAAAAAGTGGAATTGAACATTTGACGAAATTACGCCGAGAATTAAGCAGAGCCAATATGCCCATGGATGTCAAAAGTCCGATGTTATTTCCTGCTTGTGCGAATTTTGAATTAAAGATAGAATGAGACAAAAACTATGGATGTTTTAAATCAAGTTATTCTGCACAAAAATAGTCGCGTCGGTCCAGATTTAGAGGCTTGGTTGGCAAACGGCGGTGGTGTGGGTTTAGAGAGTGCTTTAAAAGATGCAGATGCAGTGATTCCCTTAATCAAAAAAGCGGGTTTAAGAGGATTAGGAGGCAGTGGCTTTCCAACGCATTACAAATGGGGCGCGGTGGCAGAACAAAAAAATAGCAGTGAAAAATATTTAATTTGTAATGGCAATGAGGATGAACCCGGTACTTTTAAGGATCGTATCCTAATAGAAGAAACACCTAATCAATTAATTGAAGGCGCCCTGATTGCCGCGGTTGCGTTAGGAATTAATCACATTATTTTTTACATTAATCCTGATTTAGAAGATGCGATTGCGAATATACAACGGGCTTTAAAACAGTGGAAAGTCACTGATTTATATTTTAAAGTGTCCACACATATTCAACAACCTCTAGTATTTTCTGTTTTACCCGCTTCAGGACATTATATCGGGGGAGAAGAAACAGCAGCGATTGAAACGGTAGAAGATAAATTTCCTTTTCCGCGCCGTAAACCACCGTATCCCGCTGAAAATGGCGTACATGGCTGTCCTACCCTGATTAATAATATTGAAACCTTATGCCATATTTCACATATTGTCAAAAATGGTGCAAAATGGTATCAAGAATTAGGGATTGGCGACGCATATGGTACTAAAATTTATTCCTTAAGCGGAGATATCTTGTCGCCGGGTGCGTATGAATTACCCATGGGCACATCTTTAGATGAATTGATTCATAATTATGGCGGGGGCATGTTATTAAATAAGAAATTTAAGGCCGTGTTTACGGGAGGCCCTTCTAACACGCTGCTCACGCCTAAAGACTTAGATGTTCCCTTAGATTTCGACTCAGTGGCAGCCCGCCATTCTAATTTAGGCACGGGTGCTATGATTGTCGTTTCAGAAGGTACGGGGATTGTAAAACGAGTGGCAGAATATGTAGGATTTTTTGCACACTCCTCTTGTGGACAATGTCCATCTTGCAAAACAGGCACTTATTATATTGCCATGTTACTCAATAAAATTGATATGGGACAAGGGCGTAGAACAGATTTAGAAGCTTTGATTCATCTCTGTGATATCCTGCCAGGTAGTGGACGGTGCCCTTTAATTAATGGTGCTGTTAAAGTATTAGAAAGCTCCCTGTATCATTTTATGGGAGAATATGAGCAATCTTTAAAAGACTGAATTATGGAGAAATAGACAGATATGAATTGGTTAGATAATATGCCGTGGCAACTGCTGATCATTGGGTCGCTAACCTTAGGATTAGCCCCTTTTATTCCAGAACCCCATCTTTTTGAAAAAATCAGAATGTTAATTCAAGGCACTTTAAGTCGCCCACTTGATATTTTTGATTTATGCATGCATGCCGCATTTCCAGTCTTATTATTATTAAAAACTGTGCGTACCCTACTCCATTTGTAATGCGCATCTTACTGATTAAAGGGATATTGCATCTTTTTGCCTTATTATCCCTAAAAACTGTACATCGTATATCAACAGGCGTCGCACGGATAATCATGCGTTATCCATCACTACGCATTAACAAAATAACACACACGAATATTAACTTATGTTTTCCCCAAAACCAAGCTTTAATCACAGAAAGCCTGATTGAAACCTGTAAAACTTTTGGAGAAATGGGGGCATTATGGTTATGGAAAAAAGATAAAGTCTTGGAATTGGTACGGGCGGTGAGTGGAGATTCCTATTTACAAGCAGCTGTACAACGTGGAAAAGGGGTCATATTGTTGACCCCGCATTTAGGTGCTTGGGAATTGATAGGACTTTATACCGCTACACGCTATGCACTGACTGTCTTGTATCGACCGCCAAAAATGACACAAGCTGACGATTTCATTCGCACCGCCCGAGAACGCACGGGGGTACGTTGTGTGCCCACTAATCATACGGGGATACGGGCCTTATACCAAGCCTTACGTCGAGGACAAGTGGCGGGTATTTTACCCGATCAAGTCCCAGTTGAAGAGGGCAGTGGTATTTTTGTCCCTTTTTTTGGCATTCAAGCATATAGTATGGTATTAGTCTACCGATTAGCTCGTAAAACGGGGGCAACAGTCATTTTTACTTATGCTGAACGTTTACCTAAAGGGCAAGGATTTCATATTCATTTTTTAGAAGCCCCCAAGGATATTATGTCAGACAATAAAGAACGTTCTGTTGCTGCACTGAATCAAGGTGTCGAACGCTGTATCCGATCTTGTCCCAGCCAATATCAATGGAGTTATAAACGATTTAAGCGTCGTCCAGATGGAGAAGAATCGGTATATTAAGGGTTGCTGTCTACTATTTTCCAAGAATGACAGTCTGGAGATAAATAAAGACTGGGTACTGATGTTTGATTGTCACCGATTGCTGTCATACCATTCACGGCTTCTGCATATCCACACACCCATGATATGGGGCTGTTTGGACTGTCGGTGACAATACTAGGACGTAAGCTTAAAAATTTACCTGCAATCTGACCATTAATACGATTGCCTAATTTGATATGAATAGCCCCATTTTGGACAGTAATGCCCTTCACAAAATTACCAATTAAATGCTTAGATTGTGGCACTTGAGCACTGGCATTATCATCAGGAAATGTATGATGCATTTCATAATATTGATGAATGGATTTTTTAATTCCATCACTGAGCACAATCGCTTCTTGAAGTTGTGCACGAATAATAGCACCTTGAAATGTAGGCAATGACATGGTGGCTAAAACACTGATAATCGCCATCACAATCATTAATTCTATTAATGAAAATCCTTGTTTTAACATTGTTTTTCCTTTTTAAAGACAGTTTGCTGGAAGGTATTCTGGTTTAATATCGGTTTTATTGTGACCGATAACAGTGGTGCCTTGTATCGGTGTCGCATAACCACATACCCATAATAATGTTTGAGTCGGTGTCACAGAGATAATGAGTGCTGGGCGTAATGTGAGTATTGCATGATTAAGTGTCCGATCAAATGTGATATGAATAGCCCCGTTTTCTATTTGCATACTTTGAATATATTCTCCTTTTATCTTGTCTGATAAATGAGTTGCTTGGGTAGTTTTAGGAAATTTACCGTAATATGCGTAATATTCAGCTATTTTTTGAGTAAAAATAGGTGCAAGTCTAAACGCTTCACTAACTTTGGCACGTTTAACGTAATTTGGATAATTGGGGAAGGACATCGCTGCTAAAATGCCCATAATAGCGATGACAATCATAAGTTCTATCAGTGAAAAACCGCGTTTTTTTGTATGCATATTTAATTCCTTTAGTGTGATCATAGGATACTTGCCATTGCGAACAGAGGTAAATACATGGCTATAATAAATGTACCGATTATCCCAACAAGCAATATAAATGCCATGAAAGAAGAAACTCTCATGAGCAAATTACTTTTTTTCTGAAATTGTAGGGTGTAACGATGTGCAAGTTTCGTTAATAGCGTTGCCATATCATTGGGCGGTAGCCCTATTGTTATAATATGGAGTACTTTTTTGGGAAAAAATGGGGATAATGCTTGTGATAAGCCTGTACCCGTCGCTATTTTTTGAGTGGATTTTTTCAGTAATTTAGCAAACATAACATTATTACTGATTTGTTCTGCGGCTTCCAAAGCTTGAGGGAGTGATTTATGATGGGACAACATAAACGTACAAGTCTGTAAACAACGTACCAAAGCAATTTGATGATACACACGCCCCCAAAATGGCACATATAATTTAATGATATGCCATTTCCACCATAATAGCCCACCAATAAGAAAAATACTCACTAAAATGAAAGACCATTCTTTTCCTATAAATTCAGCAATACTGATAAAAAATGTTGTTAAAGCAGGTAACTCAGTCCCATATGTACTAACTGTATCATTAAAAACAGGAATAATATAATTAAACACTATAGTTGATATGAACACAAATGTAATAATCAGTAGCATAAAGTAACTTCTCGGAAATTTGAGATCTTGCTGTAAATTGATCTCATTCTGTTCTATCGTGTCACGATATTCGGCAATATGACGTAAAGTCACTGCTTTATTATCACTTTGTGCAAGCATTTCTACTAAAAATGGTTCAAAATATTGCGGATATCGTGCCCAAATATCCGCTAAGCTCTTACCCTTATCTGCTTTACTTTTGAATGCAACGATTAATCTGTGCATAGCAGGTTTTTCCTGCTCATACTGTACCATTTCTAAGGCTTTATTGATAGATAAACCACTCGCTATCAGCATTCCTAATTCACTGATTAATTGTGTAATATCAACAGGTAATATTTTTTTCATGTATACATTCCTAAGTAGTCTTCAATTTAAAAGGATCTTTAGTGTTTTCTGAACAACTGAATAGATGAGATTAATCGTTGTCCAAGTAATACTCACAATTAATACCATTTTCATTTGCTCATATATACTTGTGATGCGGCGAGTCATTTTATGCAGTTGTTTTGTATAAATAAATGCTGTTTCTGTCAATACCATATTCAATTGCTGGGGGGGGGATTTCATCAATAGGGTAATTTTTTTTGTGAAAAAAGGAAATAATGCTTCTGATAATCTTGTGCCCGCCGCTATTTTGATGCTGGCTTGTCTGAGGAATTTAGTATATACCTTATTATTGACTGTGTGAGCTGCTGCGTCCAAAGCTTGAGGAATTGAAGTGTTATCAGATAACATAAAAGCACAGGTATGTAAATAACGTACCAATACAATCTTACGATAAAAACGTCCCAATAAGGGTAGATGCAATTTTAGGGTATGCCACTTTTTCCGTAATAGGAATGATATCAGCAAGCCACCCATAAACATAAAAAACAAGTCTGAAAAAGTGAGCTCCCATACGAATAGCATGGGGATTTTTATCTCAAAAATTATAAATATAAAGTTAAATATTGGAGTCACAAATGTCATCATTATTATGAATGTGACTACAAACATTATTAGAAATTTCATCACATAAAATAACGAGATACCCATATCTGTGTTATTTTTTTTGTCATTTGCTGCTATTGTATGACGATAGCTTGCAATACGATTCAATGTCAGTGCCATATTCTCGCTTTGTTTAAGCTTTTCCACTAAAAATGGTTCAAAATACTGTGGATAATCTGCCAAAATCTCTGATAAGCTCATACCATTGTCACACTTGCGTTTGAAAGCGGTGATTAATGTGTTTATAGCAGGGTGCTCCTGTTCTATTTGTATAATATTTAATGCATTCTTTATGGATATCCCACTTTCCATCAGCATCCCCAATTCGCTGATAAATTGCGTAATATCAACAGGTAATATTTTTTTCATATATAATTTCCAACAGGTATATCAATAATTAAGTGATATCCATATAATGTTGAGCAATATCACAAATCTCATCGTCTTGTAAATCATGCGCTAATTGAGCAATTTTCTCAGAAAAAGCATGCATTTTTGGATTTAACGCTTCAAGTTCTTTCACATAATCACGAATACCATGAATATAACCTCTCATGGCTAAATCATATAACACTTTAGCTTGTTCAGGTGAAGGTCCCTGCATATCCTTTATATTATATAAAGGTTCTTTCAATGCGGGTTGTTCATAAGTCCATTCTAATTTAAGATATTCTTGTAATCGTTCTAATAAAAAATGTGCCCTAACGGGTTTTGCCAGAAAATCATTACCGCCCGATTCTGCACTTTTATCTTGATGAGACTCAAAAACACTGGCGGATAAGGCAATAATGATCACATTTTTAAGTTTTGGAATGGTTCTAATTTTTCGCATGGTTTCAAAACCATCCATAACAGGCATGATTAAGTCCATTAAAATCACGTCTGGAGGATTTTTCAGGGCTTCTTCGATACATTCTTCTCCTTGACTGGCTTCGCTAATCTCAAATCCCAAAGGTTTTAACAATTTGACTAAAATTAAGCGATTTTCCCATTTATCATCCGTCACTAAAATTTTGTAGATGGTTTTTCCTTTAAAACCAATAATCATGGGCAAATGTTTTGGTGTATTAGTATGAGAAATCTCTGGTAAATCTAAAGCAGTCCAACATGTCGTGCCTTCTCCTAATACACTTTCGACATGTAACACGCTACCCATGAGTTCTAACAATGTTTTAGTAATACTTAAACCCAAACCCGTCCCTTCTGCTTTTGCTTTAGGATCACCGACTTGCTCAAAAGGCTTAAATATTTTATGAAGAGATTCAGCAGCAATACCTGCTCCTGTATCTTCTATTTGAAAACGAATTTTTTCTTGATGATACCCGACTTTGAAAATGACATGACCTTTTTGGGTAAATTTCACAGCATTACTTAATACATTAATGAGAATTTGTCGCAATCTTTTTTCATCGGCATAAACAATCGAGGGTAAATTTGACAGTATTTTATAATTAAAGACAATACCTTTTTCTTGAGTGCGTATTTTAAATAACTCTGCAATATTATCCAGAAAAGGTTGTAAAGATAATTCACTCGGATAAATCTCTACACGCCCTGCTTCAATACGAGATAAATCTAAAATATCACTGATTAAGGTTAATAGATATTCACCGCCCCTATGAATAATATCAATGCCTTTTTGTTGTTCTTTTGTTAAAGTATGATCTCGCTTAAAAATTTGTGTATATCCTAAAATACCATTAAGTGGCGTGCGTAATTCATGACTCATATTAGCTAAAAATGTGCTTTTAGCACGATTGGCCACTTCTGCAATTTCTTTAGATTTTTTTAATTCTATGGTTCGTTCTTCAACTAATTCTTCCAAATGTTGATGGTGTTCTTTTAAAGCAGTTTCTGCTTGCTCTCGTTTTATAATTGCTTGACTTAAAGCCTGATTTTTAATTTCAAGTTCTTTGCGTTGTACATAAAGATCAAGAAAAATTTGAACTTTACCCAGTAATATTTCAGATACAATAGGTTTGGTAATAAAATCAACAGCACCGACCTTAATACCCTTTATTCTATAATAATTATCACTATATATAGCTGAAATAAAGAGAATAGGTAAATATTGTGTTTCAAAATTTGAACGCATCATCGTGACCGTTTCAAATCCATCCATTTCAGGCATTTGAACATCAATGAGTGCAAGTGCAAATTCATGATGAAGTGTCATCGATAAGGCTTCATTACCCGACAAGGTTCGAATAAACTCTACATTTTGATTCGCTAATAATTTTTCTAATGCAATGATATTTTCAATTTTATCATCAACAAGCAGTATTTTTGGTTTATTTGTCATAAAATGATGGTGTTTTTATTTATAATATACTGAAGCACGAGTTTTCAAGTATTCAAAGAATTTTCAGAATAAAGGCACAAGTAATAGCCTGTACTTATGTGTTCATGCAACCACTTTTCCTTCTAATGCTTTTATCCATTCCATGAGTCGCGCTCCGTATTAATGTAGTCTTTTACTGAAATATCTTTCCATAAATGTTTACCTACACCCCGTAATTCTAAAATACTACGATGAACTTGTACACGCTGTTTATTTTTAAAATCATGATTCGTTATCATTGAAGATTGAGTTGAAATTTGGGAAGTTAATTTTAGTTCACTTTTAAAAATAAGATATTCTACAAAATTAAGAACTTCCATTTGAATCTTGATAGGTAATTTTTCTACATGGTTCGAAATCGTTTTAACTGTATCCATAATTATTTATCTTGTAAGATATTCATATTTAATCCGTTCTAAAAAGCAGAACGACCTATAATTTTAACAACAATTCACTTTCCTGAAATTCAGGAGAGCCATTTAAGGTTTAGCGTCGGTTGTGCCTTTGCCCCAAAGGGGAATGGTGATATGCTTTTTAGAAACAGAGGGCGTAACATGAGTTATTGATATAACCATACCCGAATAAGCGATAATAATTGTTCAATATTTACGGGTTTTGCTAAATAATCATTTGCACCCGCGGTAATACTGTCATCATGATCATCTTGCATGGCTTTTGCTGTCAACGCAATAATGGCTAAGTGTTTAAATCGTGATTGGGCTCGTATGGCACGTATCGTCTCATAACCATCCATAACGGGCATCATAATATCCATAATGACAATATTCATTGTGGGCTCTTTTTCTAAAATATTCATGGCATCTTGACCATTGGCAGCCTTAAAAACATTAAAGCCTTTTTTCTGAAGTACGCCTGACAGTGCAAACATATTGCGCATATCATCATCTACCAAAAGTATTTTTTTATCTTGAAAAATAGTTTCTTTATCATGAGTGATCGGTTTTGGAATCGTTCTTTTATCTTGCGACAGAGGTGGGAGGATAGGAGACAATACAGTCGTTTCTTGAGGAAGATTAAGCGTAAACGTTGACCCTTTTTGTTCTACACTGCTTAATTGAATATTACCCCCTAATAGCTTTGCCAATTCTTTGGAGATTGACAGCCCTAAGCCTGTGCCCCCATATTGTCGGGTAAGACTGCCATCCACTTGTTGGAAAGCATAGAAAATTTCTTCTTGTTTATCTTGTGGAATCCCAATGCCTGTATCAATCACAGAAATGCCAATGCCTTGCATCGTCTTATGAAAATTCACCGTGACATGTCCACCCTGATCCGTGAATTTGATGGCATTAGAAAGCAAATTTTTGAGTATTTGATTTAATTTTTGTTGATCAGTCTTAATCGTTGCGGGCAAATCATCGGAAAGTGTACATTCTAAATTTAAATCTTTTTGATCACTGACAGGTTTAAATTGACTGGTAAGCAAGCTGGCAATCTCAGATAATTGGACAGATTCAATGAAAACAGTCATCTTCCCTGCTTCTATTTTAGACAGATCAAGTATTTCATTAATTAAGGTTAATAAATCATTTCCCCCTTTATAAATGATTTTAGCAGATTCTACTTGATCTTGCGTCAGATTATCATCTTCATTTTTAGCGAGATCTTGAGACAGTATAAGCATACTGTTGAGTGGGCTACGTAATTCGTGGGACATGTTGGCTAAAAATTGGGATTTGTATTTATTGGACATTTCCAATTCTACTGCTTTTGTTTCAATTTCTTGTCCTGCGGTTTCAAGTGCCCGATTTGCAGATTGCAAATTTGTCTCATTTGCTTGTAATGCTTTTGTTTGTTCTTCTAATTCATCATTATTTTGTCTTAATTCTTCTTGTTGTGCCACCAATTCTTCCGCTTGTGCTTGCATTCGAGTGCGTGATTCAGCAGTATTTATCGCGATACCAATACTTAACATGACTTGTTTTAAAAAGTCTTGTTGAATATCTGTAAGCTGTTTGGCGGCACCAATTTCAATAATCCCTTTGACCGTGTTTTCATATAAAAATGGCAGTAAAAGGACATAACGGGGCAGTCTACTTGCCAAACCTGACTGAATAATAGGGTGACAATCTTCAGGAGTTTGGTTGTGAGCGATTATTTTCTGTTCTAAAGCTGCTTGTCCCACCAAACCTTCTCCTACAAAAAATTTGTGAGGGTGATCGTCAAAAGTAGTGTAGGCATAAGTCGCTACAATGTATAAATAGGGTTTTTGTTCTTCTTTCAACAGATAAAATAATCCAACATGTGCCCCGACATAAGTAGTGAGAAAAGAAATAATATTTTTAGTCAGTTTACTAATATCTTGTTCACCGCTTAAAAGATCATTTAAAAGTGCCTGACCTGTTTTTGACCAATTTTCTTGTTCTTTTTCATATTGTATCCTTTTCAGTTTTTTGACCATAATTTGAATAGCAGCATAAATACCCGTCACCGTTTCAGATTTTAATTGTATATTCAAATTTCCAGCCGCTACTTGTTCTGTAATATACGCAATTTCAGTGGGTTCTCCTCCCAATTGTTTTGTAATGATATGGCTAATATAATAGACTGCTATGGAAGCAATGAGAAATCCAAGCAGAGTAGTGAGACTTAACCTGATGATACTCTTTGTGAATTTCTGTGCCATAAGATTAGCATGTTGTTTTCTTTGATCATGCAACATTTTTTCTACATGATCAACATCTTGAATAAATTGATGAAACAGGATATTAAATTGTTCTGTTAAGTTTTTTGTATCTTGTTGTTCGGTTTCAAAATGAGTGTAAAAACGTACTTGGGCTATTTTTTTTAATGCTTCAAGATTACTGCTTAAAATTCTAATTTCTGCAATGATGATCGTATTATTGACTGGATAAAAGGTATCCTGAACATTTTTGCCCCCTTTAAGCATCGCGTTGAGATACCAAGCGGCTTCATCAAGCTGTTGCCAAACGGCTTGTATTTTCTCTTTTTTAGACACGCTAGTATAAATATTTTCAGACCACAAATAGGCTGTCGTGACACTTAATTTAATTTCCATTGCAGCATGTGCAAGTGGGGTATTATTTAAAGCTGCTGTTTTACTTTCTTTGTATAAACTTTTAGTTTCAATGATACCAAAAATACCCGAAATCAATATAATAGCAGTCACAGAAAAAAAACTAATCAGTAATTTTGTTTTAATTTTCATTTTTGATTAAAAATGTCATATTGGAGAAATAACGATGTTTCAAGATAATAGTGCCCTATTAAAACAAATTTCTTTAGGCGAAGACACAACGCTTGAATTAAAAACAATACATTATCACAATAATAAAATTGTAGGCCCTCATAGAAATAGTCTGTCAGATGAATTAGCGGCGATGGCTAATACCTATACGGGCGTTATTTTATTGGGGGTAGATGATAAAACAAAAAATATCTGTGGCATACCCAAAAGCCAATTAGATCACGTTGAAACATGGGTGCGTGATATTTGTAATGATTTAATTGAACCCCCCTTAAATTGTTTTATCCATAAAATCATCCTATACGATAACACCGTTGAAAAATATCTTATTCGTTTAGACATTCCCAGAAGTCTGTTTGTTCATCAAAGTGCCAGCGGATATTTTTATCGCATCGGCAGTTCAAAAAGACGTATGAAACCTGATTTTTTAGCCCGTTTGTTTCAACAACGTAGCCAAACACGATTAATTCGTTTTGACGAACAAAGTGTTATCAATGCTGAATTAGATGATTTAAATCCGAAATTGTGGAAACGGTTTAAAACAGCACTCTCATCAGAAGATGAACAGGCGTTTTTAACAAAAATAAAAATGATTAGTCCCGATGATCAACAGCAGCATTTTCATCCCACAGTGACTGGGATATTAATGGCAACTGATTCTCCAGAAACCTTTATGACTAACGCTTTTATTCAAGCGGTGTGTTATCGCGGAACAGAACGTCATGTTGCTTTTCAACTAGATGCACAAGATATCACGGGACCTTTAGATATACAAATTAAGGAAGCCTGTACATTTGTACACCGAAATACACGTGTTTTTGCGATTAAAGCACCTTATAGAATAGAAACGCCCCAATTTTCTATGAATGTTATTTTTGAAGCGATTGTTAATGCTGTGGCCCATCGAGATTATTCAATTTATGGTGCTAAAATCCGTTTACATGTGTTTTATGATCGAGTCGAAATATTTTCTCCCGGTACTATTCCTAATAGTATGACTATTGATAGCCTGAGTGAACGACAATCGACACGGAATGAATTATTAACCTCATTATTAGCTCGTTGTCCCATGAATTTTAATGCACAGGGCAGTCATCGTCGTTTTTTGATGGATAAACGGGGAGACGGAGTACCAATTATTTTATCGGAAAGTAAAGCCTTATCAGGAAAAACGCCTATTTATCAGATATTTGATCATTCTGAATTAAAATTAACTATTTTTGCTGCCCCTGCCCCGCAGCAGCCAAGCGTTTCATATTAATGTTTTGATTAATCTGATCTACGGTGGTGATGGGTAATTGAATCGTGACCGTCGTGCCCTGTGTTTCTGAGGTTTCAAAATAGATCGTTCCGCCTTGTGTTTCAGCCATTAATTTTGCAGAATACGTGCCTAAACCAGTCCCACAGGTTTTATTTGCTGTGATGTATTTTTCAAAAAACTTATGACGAATTTCTTTAGGCACGACACCTTGATTATGAATACTGATCTGATAATTGTCTTTTTCACTCAAAATCACTGTAATTTGAGCCTCTTTAGGAGACGCCTCGATGGCATTTTTTAATAAATTATCTAACATAGAATAACATAAGGCGTCTTCACCTAATATAGTAAATATCTCATGAGCATGCTGATGTACTATTGATAACTGCTTGCGTTTAATTTCTGGCTCATGATTGGGAAGAATTCTGTTTAAAATATCGATAATATCAATTTTTTTCGGAAAAAAACGATAATCGCCCATTTCCATTTTATAAAGATCAGCGACTCGATTAATCATCTTTAACATTTGATGCCCTGAACGACTGATTTGAGTCAATGCTTTCTTTTGAAATCCTGGCCCTAAATTAGATTCTTCTGCGAGAAGATTTGAAAAGGTAATAATGCCATTTAACGGTGATTTCAAATCATGTTGAATAATATGCTCTACATTTTGTCGTAAAATTTCAGTTTCTTCCAAAGCGACTTTTTGTTTGTCTAGTTTTTCATACGCCAGCTTTAAACTTAAATGGGTTTTGACACGTGCTAATAGCACAACTGCACTAAACGGTTTAATGACATAATCAACCCCGCCTACTTGAAAACCTTGTAGTAAATCTTCTTCTGTGGTTTTAGCGGTGAGAAAAATGATAGGAATATGTTTTGTGCTCTCATCGGATTTTAAACGACGGCATGTTTCAAAACCATCTAATTTTGGCATGATTACATCCAAAAGAATCAAATCTGGTTTAATAGCAAGAGTCGCATCAATGGCTTGCAAACCATTTTGAGCCACATGTATATCATAATTATGTTCTAATAAGGTAGAACCTAATACTTGAATATTTTTTTGAATGTCATCAACAATTAAAATGAGCGGTTTTTTAGCCATGTTTATGTCTTCAGTAATAGGGTCAAATGATCCACTAAGTCTGGATACTGCTTTAAAGTCTCGGGTAACGCATTCAAATCAAATAATCGTGCTTGGTTTTGTAAGCGCATTCCCAATTGTTCTAAACGAGAATAATGATATTGCACGCCTAAGCTTTGAAGTTTGTCACCAAATGTAATTAAACTGTTAATGCCTAATGACGGTTCATCATGAATTTCTTGCCATTGTGCATTTAACTCATTTTGCATAATATATAATAAATCTGAGAATTTGGCAAATAATTCAGGCGTAATAGACAACACTTCTTTAGGCCTTTCTTTCTTGTCTGGAGTCACCGCATTTGTTTTAGAATGTGCTAAAAAACGGCTGATTTCCATAATTAAATCAATACGTTTTATGGGTTTTCCTAAAAATCCATCGCCCAGTACTTCAACTTTCTTTTTTTCTTTTTTCATTAAAGAGGCGGTAATAAAAATAATCGGGATATGTTTGAGCGCATCCTGTGTTCTAATCTGTTTGGCTGCCTCATAACCACTCATTAAGGGCATTTTCTTATCCATTAAAATCACATCAGGCTTATGTTTTTCTGCTAATTCAACGGCTGTTTTCCCATTGTCCGTTTCAATTAAGTGAAGTGTTTTATAAGGAGACAGATATGCAATGATCAAATCACGATTGAGTTTGATATCTTCAACAATTAATATCTTAGCAGGATTAAAATAAAATTGTTCTATATCAACATCAGAGAAGTTTTGTGTGGTGATAGGGACAGCAATCTTAATTTTAGGTAAATGTACTGTAAAAGTACAGCCGTAATTGGGGAGACTTTTTAAGGTAATCGTACCCCCCATCATTTCAACTAAGCGACGTGTAATGGTTAAACCAAGTCCCGTACCGCCATATTTTGCATGTTCTTGACCATTTTGTTGTGTAAATGCTGTGAAAATCGTTTCTTGATGTTCAAAACTAATGCCTTTACCCGTATCTTCTACAATAAAAATAAATTCACCATATTCTGATGTCGTCTCTTGCCATTGACTGGATAATTTAATAAAGCCATTGTCTGTGAATTTGACTGCATTACTTAATAAATTCAATAAAATTTGGCGTAAACGTGTTTCATCCAAACATAAGGCACTGGGGATATTGGGGGCAATGTCTATGATAAATTCTAAACATTTTTCATTGAGTTTACTGGTAAATACTTGTCCAATATCTTGAAATACTTGATGGGGTTCGACTGCAGTATACTTTAAGACGAGTTTGCCCGCTTCCACTTTGGCTAAATCAAGTATATCATTCAGTAAACTGAGTAAGGTTTTTCCACTACTGTTAATAGCAGACAAGTATTCTTTGTATTGTGGTTCTTGTACTTTACTAGACAAAATTTCGGTAAACCCTAAAATGGCATTCATCGGCGTGCGAATTTCGTGGCTCATATTGGCTAAAAATTCACTTTTAGCATGATTGGCAGCATCGGCTTCTTCTTTCGCTTCTTTCAAAGCATTTTCTGATTGTTGGCGTTCTGTAATATCACGAATGGAGGAAATCAATAAATACCCCCCTTCAAACTTTAGGGATTGTAGAAATATTTCAACTGGAAATTCTAATCCATCTTTTCGTCGGTGAATCGTTCTAATAACACCTTGAAGATTGCTATGAATCACCGCATCAAATTTCGCTTCCATTTGAAGACGTGTACAATACGGTTTGATATCTTGCGATCCCATTTTCAATAATTCTTTTCGTGAATAACCCGTACTCTCACACGCCATTTTATTCATGTCAACAAATTTCATTTTTTGACGATTAATAATAAAAATAGCATCTGCAGCATTATCCAGAGCCACCCGAAAACGACGTAATGATTCTTCTGCTTGCCGACGTCTGATATGATTTCTTTGTACGGTAATCGCATATTCAATATCTACAGCAAGCTCTTCAAATAATTGTATGGTATCTTTATCAAAGAGCTCTATGTGTTTCGTATAAATATTGATCGCTCCAATGGTAGTCCCTTGTAACTTTAAAGGCATCGCCATTGAAGAGGCATATCCATATTTTAAGGCTTGGGTACGCCACGCACTATAATGTGAATCTGTCAGTATATTTCGTGAAAAAGCCACTTCACCTGTCCGAATAGCTATCCCAGTAGGCCCTTGTGAATATTCATTATCGCCCCAACTGATCTTAAGATTATCTAAATATTGAAGATTATCACCCGCTTTTGCGATGGGCGTGATTGTTTTTTGGGGATCATTGTTTGCCAATCCTACCCATACTAAAGGATAACCGATATTATGGACTAATACATAACACACTTCATTCAGCATGGAGACTTCATCATTAGCATGAAATATCACATTACGACATGCAATCAATACTTTTAAACTAAAATTTGCCTTTTGTAAAGCTTGTTCAGTTTGTTTGATTTCAATAATTTTTTGTTGTATTTTTTTGTGTTCTGTAATATCCCGAATAATGGCAGAAAACACTATTTTCTTATCTATTGTCCAAGTCGTCACAGAAAGATTCAATGGAAATTCCTCTCCATTCTTTTTTAAACCAGAGACTTCAACAGTATGCCCTTTTAAATGAGAGTGTCCTGTTTCTTTTAGCTGTAAAAAATGTTTCCGATGACTTTTTTTATATTGATCAGGCATTAAAATAGAAATGGATTTTCCTAAAATTTCAGCTGTGTGATAACCAAAACTTTTTTCTGCCCCATTATTCCAATATGTAATCAATCCATTTTCATCAGTAGCAATAATGGCATCATTTGCTAATTGCATAATGGAACGAAATCGTTTCTCATTGAATTTAATGCTTTTAATGATGGGTGTACTGATGGCAGAAAATAGCAGTGTACCCGCGATGATGGTGAATAAAGCAATAATGAATACAATCCAAAACGCATGGATAAAAGGGGCACGGATTTCATCTAAACTAATTTTAGCCACAATACCTAAGTTTAAAATAGCAACGGGTTCATGAGCAGCTAATACTTTTATCCCTTGATAATCCAATCCGATGACGGAACCCGATTTTCCTGCGAGTGCCAATTTCATTGGCATTGCCAGTTCAGAATCAAAAGAGATATCAGCGGGTTTATCAGTATGATATTGGCGATGTCGTAATAAAAACACAATGTGATTGTTTTCACGTCGTGCTAAGGTAAATTCTCCTGTTTCTCCCCACCCTTTATAATTTTTATGAGCATCAATAATTTGGAGAATTGAATTATTCCCCCCTTCCTTTATGACATGTGTTACAGAATCTGTGGTGTCTTGATGCATGAGACGGGCATGATTAAGATCAAATCGTGCGATCGCTTCTATTAAACGTGCTTGACTTTGGGCAGTGGTAATTAAATCAGCCCGTTTTTGTTCAAAAGCCGTATGGTAAAGAATACCAATAGCCACGCTACCAATAATGAGAGCTACTGATGTCATAATAACTGCTAAAGTTATAAATCTGATTTTTTCTCTCATTATGACGTTTCCTTATGCTGATAACGGGAAAATCAATTCAATGACAAGCCCTTGAGTATCGGTTCGATTATAAGCACGACATGTTCCCGAAACTTCCCATATTAATGAGGCTATCATGGATAAACCTAATCCCATCCCAATCACTTCCCCTGTAAAACATTTTTCCCCTTGATAATAAGAAGTCCAAATTTTAGACAGTTGTTTTGGGGAGAGATGTAAGCCATCATCAGTGATTTTTAAATGTATCAAGCCATCATTCAATGTCATCTCAATTTTTAATTTGGGATTTCCATTGGGATGAAATTTTTTAGCATTGTCAAAAAGCTCTCTTAAAATCAATTCTATTGCCTGATAGGTTAATGTGACATAGCATTTTTCGGGTTGTGTATAATTTTCATGACATACTTGGACATCAATCTTTTTTTCTTCAAGATCGAGTGTATTAATAATAGATAAGATATCGCTAATTGAACATAATATATCAGTTGTTTTTGCTTTCGTATGAATATTCATATATTGAATAATCTCTTCAATCTCATTTTGAAGATGAACAGCAGATTTATAAGCATTTTGAATATGCTCATCTCTTTCTAATTCTGATATTTCTTTATGTTTAGCAGTGAGTACTTTAAGCCAGTATACGAGGGGTAGAAATGGGGTTCTAAATTTGTGACTAATTTGGCTATTAAGGGTCCATTTGAGTCTTTCAGAAATAATATTTTCTGTGACATCCGTTAAGCAAATCAGATTTTCTTCTTTGCCTGAAGAGATTTTAGTGACTGAAATTTGCAACCAAAATGCTTTAGAAGTGCTCGTTTCAGGACGTACTACAAGATATTGCGGTGTATCTTGCTTTTCTAACCAAGTATTCCAAATTTCTTTAGGTTCACACCGATAGCATTTTGCAGTGTGAACGACGAATGTATCCAAAATGGGCTCATCGGGATCTCTGGGTAAATCAAGATATAATCGGGCTCTTGGATTGGCATACAAGATATCACCTTTTTGATCCAGTGTTAAATACCCATCACTCGCATGTTCAACGACATGTTCAAATTTATTTTTTTCCGAAGTTAAACGACGATAACGATTCAGTTTAGTGATGGTGTGTACCCGTGCACGTAATTCAGCATGATCAAAAGGTTTCAGCAAAAATTCATCCGCCCCCACTTCTAATCCTTTTTGACGTAAAGTCATACTGTCTAAGGAAGTCAGCATAATAATAGGGATTTCAGCCAATAAAGGATCAGCACGCAAGGTAAGACACACCTCAAAACCATCAATATCAGGCATCATCACATCTAACAAGATAATATCAGGTGTATGTTTTGAGGCTAAGCTTAAAGCATCCTGTCCATTTTCAGCAAAAACAAATTTATATCCTTGATTGCTCAATAAAATTTCTAAGGTATCGCGATGAATTTGTTCATCATCAACGATAAGAATAGTACTTTGATAGTTCATATAAATAGGCTTCTTGAGTGATTCATCCAATTTTTAAATAAATGTTGTATAATACAATAATTTTTCATTGATGACAAGATATGTCAGTAACCGTTTACGATGCTCAAATACGACTTGATACAGCTTTATCAACACCGATGATGTTAGCTGATACACAGCAAACTGTTTTTTTACGGGTAGGGCTTACCGGTTTACCTTTAAAAAAACAAAAGATAGCCCCTATTAATGTCGCTTTAGTGATTGATACGTCGGCGTCTATGCAAGGCGAGAAAATGCAACGTGCTAAAGAAGCAGCGATTATGGCTATTAAGCGTTTGCATGACAATGATATTATTTCTGTGATTACTTATGATCATCATGCAGAAGTGCTGTTACCTGCCACACATATTATCGATCAAGATCAAGATGCCATTATTACGAAAATTCATCAATTGAGAGCGAGCGGGCAAAGTGCATTGTATGATGGACTTTATAAAGGCGCAAAGGAAATTCGCAAATTCTGGGATAATACACGGGTGAATCGTATTGTATTAGTGTCAGATGGTTTGGCTAATGTAGGCATCACCGCATCTGATGATTTTGGACAATTTGGTGCTACCTTAGCGGATGAGAATATCGCCGTCACAACGATTGGTTTAGGCTTACGTTTTAATGAAGATTTGATGACACAGTTATCATTAAAAAGTGATGGGAATCATGCATTTGCTGAGAATGCATCTGATTTACTTCGTTTTTTTGAACATGAATTTTGTGATATTTTTTCTGTGGTATCTCAAGAAGTCACGGTGACGATTATTGGTGTTGATGGGGTTTATCCCCTTCGAGTTTTAGGGCGAGAGGCTATCATCAAAAAGTCACAGGTGTCTATCAAATTAAATCAATTATATAGTCAGCAAGAAAAATATGTCTTGTTAGAACTCGAAGTGCCCCCAACGCAAGTGATTCAAGAACGTATGCTGGCGGGCGTGGCTGTTGTTTATCATAATTTAGGCTCAAATACAGGCGAACGTTTAAGCAGTATGATTTCTACCACTTTTACACATTCACCGCAATTAGTCAAAGAAAAAACGAATATAGCAGTCATGACCGCTGCTGTGGAACAATTAGCCATAGAAAAAAATGAGTTAGCGGTGACCTTACGTGATGATGGTAAAGTCATAGAAGCCCGAAAAATATTAGTAGATAATGCCCATTTTTTAGCAGAAGAATCCGCAAAATATGGCTCTCCAAGTTTAGAAAAATTAAGACATATCAATAAAATTGACGCTAAAAATTTAGATGATGAACATTGGGCACGTCAACGCAAGAAAATGCGTGGTGAACAGCATCGTTTGAAAACTCAGCAGAAATATTAACCATTCTTTCCCCTACATATGACCCTTCTAAAAAACTAAGACAATATTTATGGATACATTAAAGAAAGATTCAGTTGTTCTTCTCATATTATTGTCCATACTTTTTTTGCTTGTCAGCTTTGTTGTGCAGAAAAATGAAATACTCGTTGGGACAATAGCGTTACTGATTGCCTTAAATTTTATAGTCTCCTTAACATATTTATTCCGTCAAGGAAAAATTACGAGTAGTATTATTTTTCTTAATATCCTTCAAATCGCATTTTTTTGTAGATTATTTCCTTTAATTCATGATGTGCTTGGGGCAGACCATTATTCTTATGAACTCCCGCCTATGTGGTATGACTGGCTTGAATTGGTCACGATACATGTTTTTAGAGCTATTGATCTTTTAGATATTCTCAGTGCATATGATATTGATTTGCAAAGTGTCCATCCTAACAGTTCATTAGTAGGCGGTATACTTGTGAGTATGCATGCCATGGTTGACATTTTCATCATGGGTGCCATTCTTATTTTTATTCGTCACCGTTCAGCTGCGATGAAGAAAAATGGTATTTTGGACTTTTTTGGGGAAAAAACAGGGTATTTTCTTAAAATACTGCGTCATACCATAGAAGCCTGCGTGATTTTTTTTGTTATTTATATTGCCATTAGCAATCAGTGGGGTATGAGAAATTTTTTATTATGGTGTTTAGATAATTTAGTACGTACATTGGATTTTGGAGATGCGATGGAGATTTTTGACTGGCAATCTCATGATTTAGAAATGGATATTTGGTTAGAAACGCTTGCAGTGTTATTTCGTATCGTTGTCAGTGTCTATATTCTAGGATTAGCAAATATTATATTTTTGCATCTCTTTGGGGGCGGGGGTAAAACGATGGATGAGTTATCAGCAATTTGTAATTCTAATACTGAATATTCTCCTAAAGAACGTCGTTTGGCTCTTTCTGCTTTAATAAAATTCAAATCATCTGCTGTGATTCCCCATTTAGTCACCACTTTAGGTAATCGTAATAGTTATATTCGTCATGCTGCTGCCCAAGCCTTAAAAAAAGTTGATAATCAATGGCAAAAAAGTGATATTGGCATACAGGCGATACAAAACTTTGCGATTACATTAAAAAAAGATAAGAATGAATTTTCACGTCAAGCTGCTGCTGAAGCCTTGGGGCTTGTAGGACCCTCCGCTGTGAAAGTCGTGCCCACCTTAGTCAAAGCATTGGTGGATAAAAAACGTAGTGTTCGTAATACTGCTGCCAATACTTTGAAAAAAATTGCGCCCAACTGGTCAAAAGCGGGCAGCAAAAAACGTGCACTTCAAGAATTAGTGAATGGATTGATAGGCACAAAAAAAGAGATTCATGACATCACACTTGAAATCTTAATCTTGATGGGACCAGAAACTTCGGTGGAAATACTGCCACTTTTCATACAAACGGTGGCTAATAGTAATGTGAAAATACGTGCTGCTGTGGCTCAAGCATTATTGGTAGAGGAAAATAGCCTTTCAAATGCGATGGTGGGTATCGTGTGCCTATTAGCGGATAGTCCAGAACGTAGTTTCGCCATCAGCATTTTAGGAAAATTGCCTTCAAGAACCGCTAACAAAACGATTCCAATATTAATAAAAGCATTAAAAAATAAAAATATGCACATCCGTAGTTTTGCTGCGATTGTATTAGGACATATGGGACCTTATGCTCATGAGGCTGTCTATCAACTCATACTGACATTAGTAGACAAAGACCTGGAAGTTTTTCTGGCAGCATCAACCGCGTTGGAGGAAATTTCTCCAGATTGGCAACACGATGCCGCAGTTCATAAGGCATTACCTTATTTAATGAAGGTGTTATCGGGTGATAATTTAATGATCGATAATACAAAATTCATCCCAATCTTAATTAATGCATTAAGTACGGAAGAAAAAACAGTCCGTTGTCAAATAGTCACCCTCTTATGTCAAATAGACGCGACCAATCCTCAGGTGATTCAAGGCTTGACAACAGCATTAAATGATAAAGATGATGATATTTGCTATGCAGCAGTCATCGCTTTGGGGAATATCGGTGCTCCTGCGATTAAAGCTTGTCTTATTCTGGTGACGATACTTAAGCATGACAATAAAAAAATCCAGCATGCTGTTTCGAAAACCTTAGTAAAAATTAAGCCAAAATGGTGGAAAGATGATGAAATTAAAGACGCTTATGAATTTTTTACTGAATTTGGTTTTAAAACTACTGTGAAAAAATAAATATGGGACAAAAACTTTATATTAAAACTTTTGGGTGTCAGATGAATGACTATGACTCATCACGCATGTTTGAGGCGTTAGAAGCCTCACATCATGTCGAACGTGTTGAGGATCCGACATTGGCTGATATTTTATTGCTGAATACCTGTTCTGTTCGAGAAAAAGCACAAGAAAAAGTATTTTCAGAATTGGGACGGTGGCGGTTATTAAAAGAAAAACGTGCACATGTGATTATTGGAGTAGGGGGCTGTGTAGCCAGCCAAGAAGGTAAGGCGATTCGTCAACGTGCGCCTTATGTTGATTTAATTTTTGGACCACAAACCTTACACCGCATACCTGATATGCTCACAGCGGTGCAAACTCAGCATAAACCCCAAATTGACATTTCTTTTCCTGAAATAGAAAAATTTGATTGCTTGCCCCAACCACAAGCAAAAGGGTGTACTGCTTTTGTTGCGATTATGGAAGGGTGTAGCCATTATTGCACGTTTTGCGTTGTGCCTTATACACGGGGGGAAGAGTTTAGTCGTCCTTTTGATGATGTGATTACTGAAATTGCATTATTAAAAAATGTACGTGAAGTGACCTTATTAGGACAGAATGTGAATGGGTATCAAGGACGTATGGTAGACGGCGGACATGCTGATTTGGCGTTATTAATGCTGTATGTTGCGGCAATTGAGGGGATAGATCGGATTCGTTATACCACCTCTCACCCTGTTGAATTATCTGATAATCTCATTCAAGTCTATGCGGAAATACCTGAATTAGTCAGTCATTTACATTTGCCGGTGCAAAGTGGTTCAGATCGTATTTTGAATTTGATGAAACGCGGGCATACGGTTTTAGAATATAAATCAAAAATTCGGAAATTACGAGAAGTACGCCCAAATTTAAGTATTTCATCTGATTTCATCATTGGTTTTCCAGGAGAAACAGAGGCCGATTTTCAAGAAACCCTGCAATTAATTGAAGACGTTGGTTTTGATCATTCTTTTAGTTTTATTTATAGCCCACGTCCTGGTACGCCAGCGGCTGATCTGCCTGATGATATTCCAATGGCTGTTAAAAAACAACGTCTGGCTCAATTGCAAGCACAGATTAATAAAAATACTTTTGCGTTCAGTAGTGCTATGGTAGGGAGTGTGCAACGGATTTTAGTGGAACATCCCTCACGTAAAAGTGATCAAGAAATGGCAGGACGTACTGAAAATAATCGTGTCGTCAATTTTAAAGCATCGGCTTCTGTGATAGGGCATTTTGTGGATGTCAAGATTACAGAAGCGTTGCCAAATTCTTTACGTGGGGAAATGTTAGTCTCCCATACTGGATAATAAATCCATTTGATGTTCCCGTTTCAAGGGTTCTATTAAATGATGTAAGGCCCCTTCTAACACATCTGATAACTTATACAGGGATAATCCGATTCGATGATCGGTGACTCTGCCTTGTGGAAAATTATAGGTACGAATACGTTCAGAACGATCGCCACTGCCCACTAAATTTCGTCGTGTTTCTGCCTGCTCAGCACGTTGCTTATCACGTTTTGCTGATAATAAGCGTGATTTTAAAATTTGTTGGGCACGGGCACGATTTTTATGTTGTGAGCGTTGATCTTGACATTCTACAACAATCCCGCTGGGTAAATGGGTTAAGCGAATCGCAGAATCTGTTTTGTTGACATGTTGTCCGCCTTTACCCGAAGCACGATAAGTATCTTCTCTGATATCACTCTTATTCAATTCAATTTCTTCAAGATCTGCAATCTCTGGCATGACAGCGACTGTACACGCAGAGGTATGAATACGTCCTTGCGATTCTGTTTCGGGTACACGTTGTACGCGATGTCCTCCCGATTCAAATTTGAATTGAGAATAGACATCATCTCCCGTAATACGCATAATCACTTCTTTGTATCCGCCATGCTCTCCTTCATTGGCATTCAAAATTTCTATGAGCCAGCCTTGTCGTTCAGCATATCGGGTATACATTCTCATTAAATCACCCGCAAATAAAGCAGCTTCATCACCGCCTGTTCCCGCACGCACTTCTACAAAAGTATTACTATTATCATCAGGATCTTTGGGGAGTAATAATAATTGTAATTCTTTTTCTAAACGTGCATCTTTTGTGTGTGCTTCTAGCCATTCTTCATCAGCTAACGCCCGTATCTCTGCATCAGCATCGCTTTGCATTTCTTTCGCAGAATCTATGGATTTTATATTTTTACAATAATCTTGAAAACAATCTACAATCGGTTGTATTTCTGCATACTCTTTGGATAAAGTGCGAAATTTATCTTGATGCGTAATAACATTAGCATCAGCCAGTAAAACATTCAGTTCTTCTAAACGATCTGTGAGATTTTCTAATTTTGTGCGGATAGAGCTTTTCATGTATTTGTATCATCAAGTGTTAATTGAAAAAGTTGTAATGCAGCGGTGACTAATTCATCACGTCCTTCATAACTGGCTTGACGTAATTGAACACAGGGCTCGTGTATTAGGGTATTTGTCAGCGTATGTGCTAAATAATCAACGACTTCATAAGGGGATTGCCCTTTATCAAGCATGCGTTTTGCTTTTTTGGCAAGTCTATGACGTGTTTCTTGTGCTTGCCCTCGTAAATCACAAATTGTATCTACGACATTAAGAGAATTCCACCAGCCCATAAAATGGGTCACGTGGGTATCAATCAATTCTTCTGCTTTCAAAGCAGCTTGTTCGCGTGAACGTAAATTTTCTTGTATGACTTCATTTAAATCATCTACGCTGTATAAATAAACGTCTTCCAAATCTCCGACAGTAGATTCAATATCACGGGGAACTGCAATATCGACCATAAACATGGGACGATGTTTACGAATTTTAATAGCGTGTTTCACCTCTGATTGCATTAAAATGGGGACAGTACTGGCTGTAGATGAAATGACAATGTCGGCTTCTGCAAGGTGATCTGGAATTTCTTCTAAGGTAATCGCATATCCCGAAAATTCTTTTGCCAATTGACGTGCACGTTCTACGGTGCGATTGGCGACTATCATACGATTTAATTTATTTTCATGTAAATGTCGCGCTGTTAATTCAATGGTTTCTCCCGCCCCTATTAATAAAGCTGTGTGCTGACTGAGATCTCCAAAAATTTGTTGTGCTAATCGTACCGCTGCAAAAGCAACAGAGACAGGACTTGATCCAATTTCGGTATCGGTGCGCACTTGTTTGGCAATAAAGAAGCTGTGTTCAAATAGTTTATTCAGTAATCTGCCTGTCGTACCTGCTTTATGTGCGGTATTGTAAGCTATTTTGATTTGCCCCAAGATCTGGGGTTCTCCTAGGATCATGGAATCTAAACCGCAGGCGACTCTGAACAAATGTTGTACAATATCGGATTGTTGATATGTATATAAGTGTGCAGACAGGACGTCACTGGATACATGATGATAGTGACTGAGCCAATCAATAATCGCTTCTGTAGAATCATTGTTTTCTAATTTAAAAGAAACATCAAAACTTCCTGCATTATGTGCAATTGTGCTTGGGAATTCTACATTTGAAATTTCTAAATCAGCAGAAGCAAAACTA
>DAOVZS010000059.1 GCA_030635005.1 Thiomargarita sp.
TCGAGTGAGGCTGTGATTCCTAAAATTTCTTCAAAACCGATCCCTTTAACCTTTATTCGTGCACCTCAAATCGTACGGGCTGGTTCAGATGTCACGGTGTTACTTCGTATCAATCATTATATGGCTGCTGTTGAAACCTCAGGTAGTTTAGCAACAATTTTCCATCCAGAATTAACACCGTCTTTAGCGTTTCATAGGTATTTTGCTCAAAAATGTGGTTTTTTAGTATCTGATAAAGAACATTTTGAATGGAATCGACATACTTGGATGAATCATTAGCTTAGGTAGGGAGATTATCCAATAATTGTTTCAATGCTTCAGTATCTCCATTAAATACAGCATCTTCTATTTTAGTGAGTATCATTGAATAAGGACATTCAAATCCATGACATATCGTTTGCATTTGTCCAATATGATCCATAATTTTCCCACTATCTAAAATGGACAATTTCGACAATTTAGAAAATTCATCTAATAATTGATTTTCAACTAATTGAGATAAATCTTTATTTGAGGTGACACTGGGTATGATGTCCTCTTGATATAAATATTTCTGCAATACAGGAAAAAGATGATTGAAATCAATGGGTTTTGTTAAATATTCTTGAAATCCAGCCGCATAAGCCAATTTTTTTTGTTCTGACAAGGCATCTGCCGACACCATCACAATGGGTATATTACGGCATTCGGGATGTGCCCAAATTGTTTTGGCAGCGGTGATGCCATCTATTTCTGGCATATGCATATCCATTAAAATTAAGTTAGGATGTAATGCGAGTGCTTTTTCTATCCCAATTTTACCATTTTCTGCAATATGCACGTCTATATTTAATATATTAAATAAAGCGATCAGCATATCTCGATTTCTAGGGTTGTCTTCTACTAATAAGACCACATTTTCTTGAGAAAAATTAAATTGATGTAAATCAATATTTGTTGATTCAATCATTGGCGTGGTAGATTCTATTAAGGGAATTTTGACTGAAAAAGTAGCCCCTTTTTCTGTTGGACTGTCTACTGTAATCTCTCCTTCTAACAAAGTGACCATTTTTTGCGTAATGGTTAAACCTAATCCTGTCCCTCCAAAATGACGCGTCGTACTAGAATCGACTTGTTCAAACGCACTAAATATGGCAGATTGCCGTTCTTTGGGAATACCCATGCCTTCATCAATCACTTGAAAAAGAATAAAATCTTCCGATTTCATTGCTTTTAGGAGTACTGTTTTTCCTTTGGGCGTAAATTTAATCGCATTACCCACCAAATTCATTAAAATCTGATTCAGCTTAGTGCGATCAGAATAAATAATCTCGGGTAACTGAGGGGCTAAATCATAGTTAAAAGTAATGTTTTTATTGATCGCCTGTGCTTGATTAATATGGAAAATACCCTGAATGAGTAATTTTAGATTTAAATTCTCTTTGGATAAGGTCATCTTACCCGCTTCAATCTTAGATAAATCTAAAATATTATTAATTAATTCCGCTAAATTTTGCCCGCCTAAGCGTATATTATCCAAAAAACGTTGGAATTCGACAGGTAATGATAATTTTTCACTTTGATGTCGTAAAATTTGTGAAAATCCTACAATAGCATTGAGTGGTGTGCGAATTTCATGACTCATATTAGCAAGGAATTGTGATTTAGCCCGACTTGCTTTAGCAGTATCTGCGATAGCAGTTTTATTTTTTTCAGACATTCTCTTAAAATTATCAATCAATATCTGCACTTCTGTAATATGACTTTTAGGCCATTTTATGTCTTGAGAGTGTTTCGTGAGTTTGATACTAATGCTGGATAGTTTTTCTAAAGAAGCGACTATCTGTTGACTGATCTTAGTAGATAACCATACAATAATAAGCACAATAATTAATAATAAGGTTAAATTTTTGATATATAAATCATACAATTGACTCTGATAAGAATCTAAAGGCATTGCGACAACTAATTGCCAGTTTTTATTGACACGCGTACGATGAACATAATAAGAATTCTGCCAACGCATGATTTTGGCATTGTTTTTGAATGCTCTAGGCGTCCATAAAACGGGCTCTGTTTCAAAGAGAGGGATATAAATCTGTTGTGCATCATGTGTGCTCTCAATGATTTTATTGTGATTATCTAGTAAAGTAATTTTAAAATTATTGGCATGTTGTTGTAACAAGTGTTTTTGATTATAAGGTATATTATATTTAATCATGCTATTGAGCTGATACTTAATTTCTAAACTATGATTTTTCAAGTGCTTCTTCACATCATTATTCAGATGGTATATACTTAAATACGTATTAAAAACCATAATCCCTAAAGCCACTGATAATATAGAAGTTGCTAATACATTATAAATAGTACGTTGAAACGAAACGGTTTTTTGTTTGAGATATGTGATAGGGGTATAATCAAGAATTAAGGTAGCACATAATGCATTAAAAACACCATTAATCGTCCATTTTAGTGCAATTAAGCTGGTGATTTGTGCATTCATGTGCATTACTTGGCTGAAAAATAGCCATATCAAGGGAATGCCTAAAAATACCCAATATAACACATCATATAGCACAAAATTGTATTGGCGTGTGTATTTTAGCGAACCCCCTATCCAAATTGTTTCACACAATAAGAAAACAATGGCATAGGGGTGCCCCCAAAGAATATAGGTATAAAAGCTGGCACACAGGGTTGCAATGATGCCCCAAATCAGTCCATCACGTTGCAAAATAATAAACGTTGCAATACTGCCTAATAAAAAATCAATCCCAAAAAATAAGGGAATGCTGTAAATATTAGCGATGATATTCGCTATTATTAAAGCAATGAGAATCAACCCTTTTTTTATCATTTTGTTTTAGTCTAATTTTGTCCAAGATTCATTATTTTGAGGCACTTCCCTTACAATGCGAAAGCCAATATTATAATCATAATGATTGGGCAAAAAACGATAACGATTAGACACACGTACAAATTTAATACCACTATACCAAGAACCACCCCGAATAACACGTAGTGCATTCGTATTATATTGACTTAAACACCGTGTTTCTTTTTCATTTTCAGTATATTTTTCCTCATATTCTGAACAAGTCCACTCATACACATTACCTACGGTATCAAACAACTTAAAAGGATTTGCTGCAAAAGATCCTACAGGTGCTGTTTGTTTATTATCCCAAGGACTCCCACAATTTTCACAATTAGCCATATTAGGTTTAATCGTATTACCCCACCAAAAAGGCGTATCTGTATCAGCCCGTGCTGCATATTCCCATTCAGATTCCTTAGGGAGACGATAGACTTCTTGCGTTTCCTGGCTTAACCATTCTGTGTAAGCATTAGCATCATACCAAGATACATTAATCACAGGACGTTGTCCTCGTCCCCAATTATTATCGTCTGGCAAGGCTCTGTGTGTTTTTTGTGCAAATCTATCATATTCTGCAAAACTAATTTCATAGCGACTCATTGCAAAACTGTTGACTGAAACCTTATGTATGGGGAGTTCATTATCCTTCTCTGTCTGAAGATTGCCCATACGAAAGCATCCTGCTCCAATGACTACCATTTTGGGACCCACATTGCCATCTGCTAAACGATCATGAAAAATATTACCCGGTGTACATTTGCAAGGCATTGAATTGAGAGGAGGTGGTTTCTTGGGCACAAAGTTCGATTTATGCATAAAGATAGGAATAAAAAAGGCATACTCTGCAAAATGCAAGACTAAACCACCTACCAAACCTGTTATCAATGAAAAAATAATACCCTTGAGCAATGTTAATTTCTCCTTTCAGTTATAATGATAAATTGACACCTTGTTAATAAAAACAATTATATGAAAACTTCTACTCAAACATCTAAAATTCGATTGGATAAATGGTTATGGGCAGCCCGTTTTTTTAAAACCCGTAGTTTAGCCACTTCTGCTATCAACAGTGGACACGCTCGTTTAAATCAACAGCGTATAAAACCATCACGTGAAGTACATATTAGTGATATATTAACCATACGCACGCATCATGTGGAACGTACTGTTATTGTACAAACCTTATCTAAACAACGCCGTTCTGCAAAAGAAGCGGTGTTATTATATGAAGAAACACCCGAAAGTATTCAACAACGTGAGAAAAATTCTGAATTGTATCATCAAGCATCAGAGTTACGCCCACGGGGTGCAGGACGTCCGACTAAAAAAGAACGGCGCACGATTCATCGTTTTATGCAACAATAAATGAGACTGATTTCAATATTTTTATCATATCATATCTCTATATGATATTAGATATATTCTCAACAATCTCTTTTATATTTTTGACCGATCAGATATAATGAACGGTTTTTATTTTGTTAGTCATCAATATTCACAGGATATAACATGGTTTCTATTCGTTTAAGTCGAGGTGGCGCTAAAAAGCGTCCTTTTTATCACGTTGTTGTCACAGATTCACGTAATCGTCGGGATGGACGGTATATTGAGCGTTTGGGATTTTTTAATCCCATTGCAACAGGTAAAGAAGTGCCTTTATCTCTTGATCTCACACGAGCACAATATTGGATAAGTGTCGGGGCACAACCCAGTTCAAGAGTGGCACAGTTGATCAAACAACACACACTCAATACGCCTATTGAAACTTCTACACCTATCGTAGCAGACACCTCTCCTAAGACGACTGCTGATACGCAGCCAGCGAGTTAAGCCCTAATATAATGCGGGTAATTCTGGGACGAATTAACGGTTTTTATGGCGTACGTGGTTGGGTCAAAGTGTTTTCTTACACAGCACCGATTGCCAATATTCTCGATTATTCATCTTGGCAATTGTATCAACAAGGACAATGGCGTAACGTGTCCGTAAGTGAAGGTAAGATACATGGTAAAGGTATTATTGCACGTTTAGAAGAAATTCATGATCGAGATGCAGCAGCCAGTTTACTCGGCGCTGATATTGCTATTGAACGTGCACAATTGCCGCCCACGTCAAAGGATGAATATTATTGGACAGATTTAGTCGGATTAACGGTCTTAAATCATGAAGGGGTGAATTTTGGTCAAGTGGATCACTTGTTAGAAACAGGTGCAAACGATGTTTTAGTCGTCAAAGGGAAACGTGAACGTTTAATCCCTTTTTTACCTGATCAAGTGATACTGGATATCGATCTCGCACAACACATAGTGCATGTTGATTGGGACGAAGACTTTTAAACCATGCATATTGGTATTATTAGTGTATTTCCAGAAATGTTTGATGTGCTACGCTGTGGTGGTATCACTGCGAGAGCTTTAAACACGGAATTATTACGCCTATCGACTTGGAATCCAAGAGATTTTACCCATAATAAACATCGTTGTATTGATGATCGCCCGTATGGGGGAGGTCCTGGTATGGTCATGCAAGTGCAACCACTTAGGGCTACCATTCAAGCTGCAATGACAACAATGGGTCATCAAACACGTGTGATTTATCTCAGTCCACAAGGTCGTCGTTTGGATCAAGAAGGCGTACGTACCTTGTTACACTATCAGTCATTACTGTTAGTGGCAGGTCGTTATGAAGGGATTGATGAACGACTTATTGAACATGATATTGATGAAGAATGGTCGATCGGTGATTATGTACTGAGTGGTGGAGAATTGGCAGCGATGGTGATGATTGATGTTTTGACACGCCAATTACCAGGTGCTTTAGGACATGAAGCCTCAGCTGCTGAAGATTCATTTTATGCTGGATTATTAGATTATCCACATTATACGCGTCCGAGAGAAATTGAAGGGCAACACGTTCCAGAAGTTTTATTCTCGGGTAACCATGCGGATATTGCGCTTTGGAGACACAAACAAGCTTTGGGACGAACATGGTGTAAACACCCTGAATTGTTAAAGAAATTGAACTTGACATCTAAAGAACAACTGCTCTTAAATGAATTTATGAGAGAGCATAAGGAGATATAAAAGCGATGGCAAATATTATTGCCCAGTTAGAAAAAGAACAAATGACGAGAGAATTACCCCCTTTTAGTCCGGGTGATACCATTATTGTTAAAGTGCGGGTTATCGAAGGTGAAAAAGAACGTTTACAAGCCTTTGAAGGCTTAGTCATTGCAAAACGAAATCGGGGACTAAATTCTGCTTTTACAGTACGTAAAATTTCACATGGGGAAGGGGTAGAACGTGTTTTTCAAACATACAGCCCTTTGATTGACTCTGTTCAAGTCAAGCGACGCGGGGATGTACGCCGTGCTAAACTGTATTACATGCGTAATTTACGCGGTAAAGCAGCGCGTATTAAAGAAAAAATTGTGGCTAAGAAAGTTTGATAACAGTAAGGAGCTTGTATGCCATCCTTTGATATTGTCTCAGAAGTCGATTTGCACGAACTCTCTAATGCTGTCAATCAAACCAATCGTGAAATTTCAACACGATTTGATTTTAAGGGTTCAGATGCACATGTAGAATCTGCTGAAGAAAGCTTAACATTACATGCTGAGAATGAATTCCAATTGAATCAGATAACAGATATCTTGCATAAAAAATTGGCAAAACGTCATGTAGATATTCACTCATTAGACGCACAAGCACCTGAAGTCAAAAATAAACGTGCTCAGTTATTGATGAATCTTAAACAAGGTATAGATAAAGACGTTGCTAAAAAAATTGTTAAGACCATAAAAGAGACTAAACTGAAAGTACAAGCTGCTATTCAAGGAGAGCAAGTACGTGTGACTGGGAAAAAACGTGATGATCTGCAGCAGATTATGAGTTTATTGCGTGATAAGGATATGAGTTTACCCTTACAATTTATTAACTTTCGAGATTAATTTTATTTATTTTAAAGTGTGAGAAAATTTTATTATGCGTATTTCTACAATATTGGCGTTATCTGTCAGTTTATCTTTTACGTCAGCTTTAGCAGGTGAGATTCCAAGTGCTGTAACGGATACTGTTAAGCATGTACAAACTTTAATTAAAGCAGAAGCCAGTCAAGTTGCTGTCAATGAAAGTCCTATGGCTGGGATATATGAAGCTGTGATTGGTAATGAAATCATTTATATCAGTGCGGATGGTCTTCATTTTATGATCGGTGATGTTTATGAAACCAAAACACGTATTAATATAACAGATGCTAAACGCATAGAACAACGTGCTGTTGCGATTAATGCTGTTGAAGATAGCGAATTGGTTGTTTTTTCACCTAAAAATGAAACCAAATTTACCATCAATGTCTTTACAGATGTCGATTGTCCCTATTGTTCTAAATTCCACATTGAAGTCCCTAAACTCAATGAAGCGGGGATTAAAGTGCGGTATTTTGCCTTTCCACGGGCTGGAAAGGGATCTAAAACATATAATACGATGGTGTCAGTATGGTGTGCAAAAGATCAACAACAAGCGATGACTGATGCAAAGGCAAGACGTGATATTAAAGCAGCTACCTGCGAAAATCCTGTTCAAAAACAATATGAATTGGGGCAAGGTATTGGTATTACAGGAACACCCGCCTTAGTTTTTTCAGATGGCAGCTTAGTACCAGGTTATGTACCTGCAGAAAAACTGATTGCTTATGTAGAAAAATCTGCTGTCCCTTTTTCAAAAGAATAATTGACACAGCCCACTTCCAGAGGTTTTTCCTCTGGACTAGGGCGTATGAGTCATTTAGGTAGTTTTTCTCTTAGCGCATCCCTATCTATCCACCAATGATCCTGTACCATCACATTGAGTATTTGTGCCAAACGTCCTAAAAAATCATCGGGTGAATCTAATTCAAGTTTTTTCACCCACGCTTCAAAATCTGCTTGGGTTTCAACTGTACTATGACGACGACCTACTGTCGCTAATAATTGATTACTGAAAAATAACAAATTATCACGATCCTGATCATGAGCACGTATATCTGTAATATAACAGGCAGCCGCTGCAGCCACCGCACCCCCATCAGAATCATTAGGTGTTTCATCCACAATATGTTCTAACATGGCAATACTGAGGGCGGGTTCAATCGGAAAAGTCACCGCTAGCCACACCCCATTACCTAAAGCGATTAAAGAATCGGCTTGTTCTGCATTAAACATGACATCACACGCCAGTACGGCACCTTCCCAATCTTCAGCATCAATAAAAATATCAAAGGCTTGTTGTCCAAACTGCCATGCTTTGGATTCTTGTTGTAATTCAAGACAAAGATTACCAGAATCTAAGAATAAGGTAGCACGTTTAAGGGGAATGGTGATTTGTAGAAGTTGTGTTTCAATATCAGCTAATTGTTGTGCTAATACTTCAGAGGAAACATGTACATCGCTTGCGTCTTCTGCACCGAGAGTAGCAGGATCTATTTTTAAATATTTCATATTTGAATGGGAGGGGGGGGAGGGAAATAAATATCGGAGAGGGTGGGATTTGAACCCACGGAAGGATATTAACCTTCAACGGTTTTCAAGACCGTCGCCTTAAGCCGCTCAGCCACCTCTCCTGTAGACTTGAAACATATTATCCTTAAAATTGATCTCATTTGCAAGCATTTGGGGATAATTTTTTTTTGATGTGCATATAAAAAATATTGATACCTTTATGAATAGACGAAATTTTCTCATTCAAAGCAGTTGTATCATGACTGCTGTAGTGCAGCCAGCCTTAGCCTTACCTTCTCAACAATGGGATACCTTAGCTGCTGTACAAGCTCATTTATTTCCCGCCTCTCCTGATGCACCGGGTGCACAAGACATTAATGCGACGGGATATTTACATTTTATCCTCGCTTATGAGCCTGTTGATCGTGAATTTATTGAAAAAGGTGTGATATATCTTGATAAGATTGGACAATATACAACAGGTAAACCCTTTTTAGATCTATCAACACCACAACGCGAGTTACTCCTACGTCGTTTTGAAATGGGAGAAAAGGGGCAGCGGTGGCTTAAGATGATACTACAATATATTTTAGAAGCCTTATTAACAGATCCCATTTATGGTGGCAATCCAAATGAAATTGGTTGGAAATGGCTAGAACATCAATCTGGATTTCCAAAACCTCCGCTTAATAAGCGGTATTTTATGTTATAAGGCTTGATATGTATCAAAATGACTTAAATAAACGATTTTTTAAGTACATCATTATTTTCTAATGTTACAATAATCAATTCTTTATATATAAAAAAAGGACTCTTTTTACAATGGTTAACAGGAAAGTAAATTATCTCGTTGCAATTGTGGTTGGTTTTGTAGCGCTGATTATTCTTGGAGTAGGCATATCCAGTCGTTTGAGTGAAAAAAATGAGATCATTTTGGAACTCAAAAAACATTCTACGCAACTAGAATATGCTGTAAGCAGTACGCGAGCAGAAATGGAGGTGGCCTTAAATAAAAATATACTCTTGATTAAAGGCTTGACTCAAATCAATACTGATCTGATGCATGAGACAACCGAACACTTACAGATACAAATAACAGCCTTGAATTATCAAGTAAGTCAATTAGAAAAGACCTTAAAAATAGACATTGAGACACATACAAAACATTTGAAAGCCTTGAAATTGGAAGAAACAATTTTTGAGAAACAACAAGATGTTCATATCGAGACACTCGAGACACAACTACAAAAGTTGACCAAGGATATCATTACCTTGAAACAACAAAAGATCCTAATAAAACCATTGGATAAGACAGCACCCGTTAATGTGAAACAAACCGAATAAATATGACGAATTTTGATGTGTGCATTGTCGGAAGCGGGGCAGGGGGTGGACCTGTGGCTTTAAGGCTCGCAAAGGCGGGTTATACTGTTCTTGTGCTTGAAAAAGGACCGTGGTGGACAGAAAAAGACTTTTTTAAGGACGAGCTTGCGTGTTGTTTGCGTCATCAGTTTAGATCTGATGTACGCGACGAACCACAGCGTGTCGAAGTGGATAATGATAAGGGCGGGTGGACGACGACAGATTCTCATTTTTGGAATGGGAATTGTGTCGGGGGATCGAGTAATTTTATGAGTGGTTTTTTTCACCGTTTAAAACCAGTTGATTTTAAATTATTATCCACTTTTGGTCCTATTAAAGGGGCAAATATTGCAGATTGGCCTATTTCTTATGAGGAACTTGAACCTTATTATACGCAGGTTGAACAGGATATCGGGGTGTCAGGCAGAGTTATTAAACATCCTTATGCAGAACCCCGCAGTACAGCTGATTTCCCGTTTCCGCCCCTTGTAGAACATCCCATTGCACAATATATAGATGACACGTGTGACACAATGGGCTTGCATTCGATTCCTACCCCACGTGCCATTTTACCTTTTCCTGCATTAGGCAGGAATGGGTGTACGTATAACGGTTATTGTGGCAGCTATGGATGTTCTAGTGGTGCAAAAAGCAGTGCTAGAGCAGCCTTATTGACACAAGCAGTGGCAACAGGGCGTTGTGACATACGCCCTCACGCAATGGTTAGTCGCCTTATCAGCGATGATAAGGGACAGGTGGTGGCGGTAGAATATTATAATCAGCAAGGAAAGCAAGAACGTATTGAAGCCAATATTTATGTGCTTGCGTGTCAAGCCATAGAAACAGCACGCTTATTATTACGTTCGACAGGTTCACGACATCCCAATGGTTTAGCCAATGGGAGTGGACTTGTAGGGAAAAATTTACTTTTTGCTGGAGGGGGAGCGGGTTCAGGGCGTTTATCTTATGCGACATTTGATAAAGGGAAAATACGTAATTTCGGTCCTTTTATTAATCGTGCTTTACAAGATTGGTATATTATTGATGATCCCAGCTTTGGTGCACCTCAAAAAGGCGGTACTATAGATTTTGTACACCGCCACCCTAATCCTGTTGCACGTGCCAGCAGACATCTCCAAGGTAAACAAGGACTTGTTTGGGGTAAGGCATTGAAAAATAAGATAAAAGCCGATTTTAGTGACGGTACTTCTATCAAAATTGAAGCTTTTTGCGATTGGTTACCGAATCCTGATTGCCATATTACGCTTGATCCCAAAGTTAAAGATAAGTGGGGATTAGCGGTTGCCCGTATTCGCACGGGATTTCATGTTCAAAATTTACGGGTTGGCTGGCATTTAGCAGAACAAGGGGCAAAAGTCCTGAAAAAAATGGGAGCTAAAGATGTCATCTCCTTTGCTTCGGGCGCCCCACCGCCTAATTTAGTGGCGGGGACTTGTCGTTTTGGTCATGATCCTGATAATTCTGTTTTAAATAAGTATTGCCAAGCACATGAGGTAGATAATTTATATGTCACCGATGGGAGTTTTATGCCCACAGGCGGGAGTGTGCCTTATACTTGGACCATTTATGCGAATGCTTTTCGGGTAGCCGATCGGATTGTAGCCAGACTGGAGAA
>DAOVZS010000155.1 GCA_030635005.1 Thiomargarita sp.
GCATTTCAACATCATATCCTCTGCCAAATTCATCTTCTACATGCACATCTAAGATAATAAATTTTTCATGGATTATTTCGGGGAGTATTTCGGGATTTAAAATGGTGATTTTAGTCATGGGATCAAATTCATAAGCAGTCAGAATTTGATTCAATATGTCTAATAATAAGCTCTTGTCTTTTACAAACAGTTGTTTGAAAACTAAGTCTAATTTAGGAGAGAGTAAGGGTAAATTCATATTATGTTTTGAGAGGATAATGTGTGATAAGATTATATCATACAAGCCTTATCAGAATAAAGACACAAACAATCGGCTTCGTTTGTTATTTTTCTTTTCAGGACATTCTACAAAAGCATTTGTTTTTGTGGATGCGTTGCGGTATAAAAGAGGGGATTTAAATGGGATGGGTATGTGACTGGGCGAGAATTGGGTTTACATTTATCATAGGTTGTTCCCATTACATTCCCCCTTCAACATCCACAACATGGAAAAAGGAAGGGTTATGATTATGCCTATAGGGATTTCGTTGATATAAAACTCTTAATATTCATTCGCACGCCGTGCATCACCTTTCACCTGTTTCACAGGATAACGTGTTTCATTAATGTTCATTTTAGCTTCTGCAGCAGCAATCAAATCAATATCTAATTTGTCAGCAAGACGCACAAGATAAATCAGCACATCTGCTACTTCATGAGTCACCGCTTGCAGTTTGTCAGCAGACAACTGCCGACTTTTTTCTTCAGTAAGCCATTGAAAATGTTCAACCACTTCTGCCGCTTCTCCCATTAACGCCATACTCAAATTTTTAGGAGAGTGAAATTGATCCCAATCACGTTTCTCAGCAAATTTTGCCAGATGTACGCGTAATTCTTCTAAATTAGACATAATAATTAACCATAAATTGCGGTAATACGCCAACTCCAATCTTGTAATGTCATTTGAATATGAATCGGATGATGTCCTAATTGACCCAATCTAATGATGAAACAAGTCGGTGATTCAAAAAAAGCATACGTCACATTTTTCCAAATAGGGGCTTGTCTACGTAAATGAGCAAGAATGACGCGACTCTCTATCATTGTATTCACAGCAATATTCCCAAAAACTTGTACACCTTGACGCATCACTTCAGATAACGCATTCTTTTGAGAACCCACTGTATGCTTAATATTCCATGCAATATTTTCTTTATATGTGATGCGTATACTTTCAATATCAATTAATTCTTCAAAAGTAACGCGATCATTTGCCGCAATGGTATTATGAAGTTTATATATATATAAATAAGGAGACAAAATAAACGCCATAACCGCTAAAAATACCAATCCATTTATGTATTTCATTCTGTTTTCCTATCAGCTTAGGGCAACGCCCTAAGCTTGAGGTAGGTCACATGACTTAATTAGAAGAACGTACCTTACGATTATTAACCGCTTGTAGTGGGCGAGCATTATGAGAATATAAAGCTTGATATTGTGTCAATTGTTCTGCAGAAATAGACACCATATCTTTTAGCACTACCCATCTAACCCCTTCACTACAGGGCGGTGTGGTTAAAGAACCCTCAAAGGTATAATAATTTAAGTCCTGAGGTAATAATCTCTTAATATCAATTTGTGTTTCATATTGTTGTGCAGCACCCACAGTTTTGGGCATAACATTCCACAAAGTATCAATCACAGGATTCGCAGCACCGCCCGCTTTTAAAAACACTGCCACTACCGCTAACTGATCCTTATCATTTTTATGCACAAAATGAATAACCATATCCGCCCGTTGCCCCTTAATTGCCCCTTCACTAGGACTATGGGTATGAAATTGTAACAATTGATACGCATCTTCCCCAATTTTCAAAACACCGGCCTGATCCGCACCCATCTTAATGGTATGTCCATTATTTTCAATCACTAATGGAATAGGCTTATAATTAAAACTGAGTGCTGGCAGAACTGCCTTAACACTGCTGCTAATATCAATCGGTGATTGTTGTGTCCCAGTGCCACATAAAGCAGTTGCCTCTGACAAAGAACCCCAATGTGCAGGTCCTGTATCACCAGTATAACCCCAATGAGCACTGCTACTACAAAATCCTTGTTGCATACTCACAGCTGCGATAGTGGCGATTGCCAACGTATGATACTTCATAATGTCTCCAGTAAAGTGTTTTCTAAAGCTAATATATCATCAATCGTTTCGCGACGACGTACTACAGTCGTCTGATAACCATCCACCATTAATTCTACACCCCGAGGGCGCGTATTGTAATTGGAGCTCATGGTAAATCCATAAGCACCACTGGTACGGACTGCTAATACATCACCTTCTTTTAAAGCTAAGTCTCTGTTTTTCCCCAGAAAATCTCCCGTTTCACAAACAGGACCGACAATATCATAAGCATGAACCACTTTATCTTGTCTCGGTTGCACCGCTACAATATCTTGCCAAGCTCCATACAAAGCAGGTCTCAGTAAATCATTCATAGCCGCGTCAACAATGGCAAAATGATGTTTGAGATACTCAACTGTCGTCAGCAAAATACCTGCATTAGCAGCAATCGCACGTCCCGGTTCTACAATAATTTCAATGTCTCTATCGCCCAAAACTTGTGTAAGGGCATTGATATACGCTTCTGGCGTTGGGGGTTTTTCATCATGATAACACACCCCTAAGCCACCGCCCACATTAATATGTTGTAAATGAATGTCTTTAGTATGCAAAGTATCTACTAAGTGCATTAATCGTCGCAAGGCATCTTCAAAAGGTGCCGTTTCTGTAATTTGTGATCCAATATGACAATCTATACCCATAACCTGTAAATGGGGTAAGGCAGCAGCTTCAATATAAATATCGATAGCTTTTTCAATCGCAATCCCAAATTTATTTTCTTTTAAACCTGTTGAAATATAAGGATGTGTTTTAGCATCAACATCAGGATTGACACGCAATGATATAGGGGCACGTTTTCCCAATAATCCTGCGACATGATTGAGACGTTTTAATTCTGCTCGAGATTCTACATTAAAACATCGAATCCCAACTTCTAAAGCACGTTGCATTTCTGCGACTGTTTTTCCAACCCCTGAAAAAACAATCTTATCTGCTTTTCCGCCTGCGCGTAATACCCGCTCTAATTCTCCACCTGACACAATATCAAACCCAGAACCACAACGGGCTAAAATATTTAAGACGGCAAGATTAGAATTTGCTTTCACAGCGTAACAAATGAGATGCTTATGATTTCTTAAAGCGCGATCAAAAGCATGCCAATGTCGTTCAAGAGTCGCTCGAGAATAGACATAGCAAGGCGTGCCATACGTAGCTGCTAATATCCTTAAATTGACATTTTCAGCATAAAGTGTCCCATTCTGATAATTAAAATAGTCCATCTTTAATCTGTCTCTTTGTCTTTTTCGGTCTTTTTTTCGGTCTCTTTTTGGGTATCTTCAGCAGCAGACGGTGCTATAGGGCGTACTAATTCCCCTTTTTGACCACATGCTGTTAGATTCATACCCATCACGAGACAATACAAAGCTATGAATATCGGTATCACATACGTTTTCAAAATTATTCTCCTATCCCCAAATCTTCCCAAATACTATCAATTTTATTTTTAATTGCAACGGTCATCGCAATCGGTTCTCCCCACTCACGTTGTGTTTCTCCTTTCCATTTATTCGTCGCATCAAAACCGATTTTCCCCCCTAAACCTGACACAGGTGATGCAAAATCTAAATAATCAATCGGTGTATTTTCAAGAATAGTCGTATCTCTCGCTGGATCCATACGCGTTGTCATTGCCCAAATCACATCTTTCCATTCTCGTACATTCACATCTGCATCGGTGATAATGACAAATTTAGTATACATGAATTGACGTAAAAATGACCAAACGCCAAACATGATGCGTTTCGCATGTCCTGGATATTGTTTATGAATACTGACGATGGCCATGCGATAAGAACATCCTTCAGGCGGCAAATAAAAGTCAATAATTTCAGGGAATTGCTTTTGTAAAATCGGGATAAAGACTTCATTTAATGCCAGCCCTAAAATCGCAGGTTCATCAGGAGGACGTCCCGTATAGGTGCTATGATAAATGGGATGATGACGATGTGTGATGCGTTCTATTGTAAACACGGGAAAAGTTTCCACTTCATTATAATAGCCTGTATGATCGCCAAAAGGCCCTTCGAGCGCAGTGTCATTGGGATAAATAAAGCCTTCCAAAACATATTCAGCACGTGCGGGGACTTGTAAACTGTGTGTCAAACAAGTCGCTACTTCAGTACGACTTCCGCGTAACAATCCTGCAAAAGCATATTCTGATAAGGTATCAGGAATGGGCGTGACTGCCCCTAATATTGTGGCAGGATCAGTGCCTAACGCCACTGCGATGGGAAAGGGTTTTTCAGGATGCATCTGTTGCCAATCCTGAAAATCCAAAGCACCGCCGCGATGAGAAAGCCAACGCATAATCACTTTATTTTTAGCAATGACTTGTTGACGATAAATACCCAAATTCTGACGTTTTTTACGCGGTCCTTGTGTGACCACCAATCCCCAGGTAATTAAAGGTCCGACATCTTTAGGCCAACATGTTTGAATGGGCAAACGAGACAAATCAATCTCATCACCTGTCAACACGTTTTCTTGACAAGGTGGGGTACGAATCACTTTGAGCGGCATATTTAAAACTTGTTTAAATAAAGGGAACTTTTTCAAAGCATCTTTAAAGCTTTGAGGGGGATCAGGTTCTTTTAAAAATGCCAATAATTTGCCCACTTCACGTAATTCTGCCACTGATTCTTGTCCCATCCCAAATGCTACCCGTTCCGGTGTGCCAAATAAATTGGCTAAAACAGGAATATTGTATCCTTTGGGATGTTCAAATAATAAAGCGGGCCCCTTTGCTTGTAAGCAGCGATGACAAATTTCAGTTATTTCTAAATCAGGAGATACTGCAACTTGAATACGTTTAAGTTCACCTAATTCTTCAAGTTTAGTGATAAAATCACGAAGATCTTTGTAATGCATTAAGTTATCCTAACTCATGTTACGCCCTTTCAGGGCTTATTTTCTTATTGCACATAACCCTAGGGCGTTGCCCCAGGCTGATATGTTATCCCCTTTCAGGGGAATAAATACAAGCCCTGAAAGGGCGAGATA
>DAOVZS010000011.1 GCA_030635005.1 Thiomargarita sp.
ATCAAGCAGATATTGAGTATTTTACACGTCTATTAAAGGATATTCCGCTTCAATTGAAACAATTGGATACAAAAATTGTCCCACTTTTGGATCGCAGTCTTTTGCAAGTTGATCCGATTGAACTCGCAATTTTACGAATAGGTTGTTATGAATTAACATTTTGTCAAGAAATTCCCTTTAAAGTAGTTATTAATGAAGCGGTGGAATTGGCAAAAAAATTTGGGGCTGCAAAAAGTCACAAATATATCAATAGTATTTTGGATAAAATAGCACGCTAATATCAATAATATGAATGCTTTTCGTTTGATTTTACTTATTCTGTTTGTTTGGATACTCTGGCATTTTGGTCGACGCTGGTATCAGCATTTATTACAAAAATCTCAAACAACAATACAACAGAAAACAATGGTACAGTGTCATTCTTGTAAGCTTTATCTGCCAGAAGAAGAGGCTTATTATTCAGATAAAGATAATACGTATTATTGTTGTGAGGCTCATAAACACAGTGCCCAATAATTTGATGCTTGCAGGCACAGAGGTAGAATTAGACACTTCGACACCAGATTGGAGAGCACTGTATCTATTTAACGTATATCGCATCACAGTTTCTACTATTTTTGTTGCCTCTGTTCTTGCAGACGTTTCCCCAAATTTTTTAGGCAGTTTTAATGAACGCCTATTTTTAATTACAGGCTGGATTTATTCAAGTTTTGCACTCTTATCCATTTTCACCATTAAAAAACAATATTTTACATTTGATATCCAAGTATTAGGACAATTTTTATTGGATATTTTAGCTATTGTTATTTTAATGCATTCCAGTGGGGGTGTGAATAGTGGTTTAGGAATGCTGTTGGTTATCGTCATTGCAGGGGGGAGTTTACTCACAGAAGGTCGAACAGCCTTTTTTTTTGCGGCAGTGGCCAGTTTAGGCGTATTAGTACATGTGGGTTTAGCTGATATTTATAACTGGTTTCTTTATAGCAGCTATACGCATGCAAGCATGTTAGGGGTCACATTTTTTTCAACTGCATTTTTGGCACACACTTTAGCACGACGGGTTAGAGCCAGTGAAAAATTGGCAAAACAACGAGGGCGTCATTTACGATTTTTGGGGCAACTCAATGCTCAAATTGTGGAAAATATTCAATCAGGTATTATCGTTATTGATATCTTAGAACATATTTCTTTAATTAATGGTGTGGCACGACGCTTATTAGGTATTGGTACAGAACCTTATGGCAAAACGTTAGCCAGCATTGCACCAGAATTAGCATTACAAGTCATCCATTGGAACAATAACTGTTCAATCACTGTTCCTTTATTTCGTCCTGCTACAGGAGATCTTGATTTAATAGCAAGTTTAAAGGAATTAAAAGAAGGTAGCATTTTAATTATGCTAGAAGATGCCACGCTTACTGCCCAACGTGCGCAACAATTAAAATTAGCGTCTTTAGGACGTTTAACAGCAAGTATTGCTCATGAAATACGCAATCCATTAGGTGCTATCAGTCATGCAGGACAGTTATTAGCAGAATATCCTAATATTTCCAAAGATGTTGCCCGTTTGACCGAAATTATTGCCAAAAATTCACACCGTGTTAATACGATTATTGAAAATGTATTGCAACTTAGCAGGCAAGTTCCTGCTAAAACGGAATCTTTTAATTTATGTTTCTGGTTACAGTCTTATATTGATGAACTTTTACTAAAAGAAGATTTAAAGACATCTGATATCCTTTTATCTTGTCATTGTTCTCATGTGATAATCTATTTTGATCCCAGTCAACTCTATCAAGTTGTGAGTAATTTATGTGAAAATGGACTACGTTATAGTCAAACTCCCCCATTATTAGAATTAACGGTGGGAATGACTGAAGAATCAAATCGTCCCTACCTTGAAATACAAGATCATGGTGAAGGGATGACAGACAAAACTAAAGCGCAGATATTTGAACCGTTTTTCACCACAGAAAACAAAGGAACGGGATTAGGATTATATTTAGCGAGAGAAATTTGTGAAGCGAATCAAGCTTCTCTTCATCTGCGATCAACGTCTCACACAGGATGTTGTTTTTGTATCTTTTTCAGTTCAAACGCTTGATACCTCAATATGAAACCACTTTGCCTCATTATAGATGATGAACCTGATATCCTTGAATTATTAGAAATGACCTTAAATCCTATGGATATTCGTTGTTATACTGCAGCAACTGTTGCAGAAGCCCAAAAACATTTACACGCTAATACATTTGATTTGTGTTTAACGGATATGCGTTTACCAGATGGGGATGGTTTAGATATTATCAAAATGATTGGACAACATTATTCTCATACTCCAGTTGCTGTGATTACGGCACATGGTAATATGGAAACAGCTGTGCAAGCATTAAAAGCAGGTGCTTTTGATTGTATTGCCAAACCCATCAAAGTCCCAGAATTACGAAAATTGGTGACAACTGCTTTACAATTACCTAAACAATCCCATACCACCCCCCATCAAATTAAAGAAGACAATCAACGTGAAACCATATTATCTACTTTAATTGGTCAATCAGAATCGATGCAAACTGTTCGTAATACGATAGAAAAATTAGCACGCAGTCAGGCACACATTTATATTAAAGGTGAATCTGGGACAGGAAAAGAAGTGGTTGCCCGTATGATTCATGCACTGGGAGCACGAGCTCGTAAACCCTTTATACCCGTGAATTGTGGGGCAATCCCATCTGAACTTATGGAAAGTGAGTTTTTTGGCCATGTGAAAGGTGCTTTTTCGGGTGCTATTAATAATAAAGAAGGATTATTTCAAGCAGCACAAGGAGGTACTTTATTTCTGGATGAAATTGCAGATTTACCTTTGCAAATGCAAGTCAAGTTACTGCGTGCGATTCAGGATAAGCAAGTCCGTTCTATAGGTTCTATTAAAGAAGTAGCTGTTGATATTCGTATTCTATGTGCCACACATCGTGATTTAGCTAAATTAGTCGATCAAGGTGCTTTTAGAGAAGATTTGTTTTACCGAATTAATGTGATTGAACTAGATATTCCCCCCTTACGAGAACGTATCGAAGATATTCCTGCTTTGGTCAATAAGATTTTACTCAAATTTAAGTCAAATAAGCATATTAATCTCTCAAAAAGTGCTTTAAATGCCTTAAAAACACACAATTTTCCTGGAAATGTGCGAGAATTAGAAAATATTATAGAACGTGCAATGACACTTTGTGACCAAGATATTATTGTACCAGAAGATTTGCAATTACCCGAAATTCAAATGATAGCACAGCCTAAAAATTCAGGATTGGATGCTGAAATAAAATTCGCTGAAAAAGAAACTATTGCGAATGCCTTAAAACAAACAAAAGGCAATACTAAAAAAACGGCTCAATTATTAAATATTGGAATCGGTGCTTTGCGATATCGCATACAAAAATACAATATTGTGCTAAAAAGAAATTAAACCTTTTATAATAAAACCAATCATTTTATGACAGAACACCCCACAGTACTCATCATTGATGATAGTCACATGAATTTGAGTTTACTCTCTCAATTATTGACACAAGATAATTTTGATGTTTTAGTTGCAGATAATGGTCAAACAGGCTTGCAAATTGCCAAACAAACTCCACCTGATATTATTTTATTAGATGTGATTATGCCAGAATGGGATGGATATGAAACGTGTCACCATATTAAAAATGAGCCGACATTAGCACATATTCCGATTATATTTTTATCTGCTTATAATGACACAGAAAAAAAAGTTCACGCTTTAAAGTCTGGTGGCGTAGACTATATCAGTAAACCTTACCAAAAAGAAGAATTACTGGCTAGAATACATACGCATCTTAATTTAGCACATTCACATCAAAATTTAGAACGTGATATTGCCAATAAAACAGAACAAATCAAGACACTATTACTTGCTTTACAACACTCTTATGAAAAATCACAGGAAAGTTCAATCGTAACCACAGATATCAAAACAACAATACCGTCTCACAGTTCAGGGCTTGATGAGGAAATACAGTTAGCTGAAAAAGAAACTATTTTGAATGCTTTAAAACAAACAAAAGGTCATACAAAAAAAACAGCTCAATTATTAAATATCGGGGTTGGGGCTTTGCGATATCGTATACAAAAATACCATATCGTCTTACAAGACTTTTCGAATTCACCTAAAAAAACGAGAATTTTATGAAAAATAAACCGACAGTACTTATTGTTGATGATAGCCCAATCAATCTCATTCTATTATCTCACTTATTGGAACAACAAAATTTTTGTGTATTATCAGCAGGAGACGGGAAAAAAGGTTGGGAAATTGCCAAACAATCTGTGCCTGATATTATTCTATTAGATGTTGCAATGCCTGGATGGGATGGCTATAAGACGTGTCAACGCATCAAAAACGAAACGACATTAGAAAGTATTCCTATTTTATTTTTATCAGCACTTGATGAAACGGAAAATAAAGTACGTGCTTTAGAAGTGGGTGCAGTAGATTATATTAGTAAACCTTTTCAAAAAGATGAATTGTTAGCACGGGTGAATACGCATCTTGAATTAGCATATTTACGTCAGAATTTAGAACAAGAAGTTACTCATAAAACAGAAAAAATACAGTCATTATTAGAAGTAGTACAACTTTCTTATGAAAAAGCACAACAAATATCAATATTACAAACAGAGTTTTTACGCAATATTAGTCATGAATTTCTCACCCCATTAAATGTTATTAAAGGTATGAATGAAATTTTAATAGAAGACAGTATATTAACTGAAGAACAAGCATACTGTACTGAGGCGATACAGAAATCAAACCAACAGTTAATCACATTGTCTACTAATGCACTTAGTTTTGTTGATCATTTTAAAGATGAAGATGAACAAATTATGTGTGACTGTCACATCAAAGACTGCATTAAAAATCTTTTAAGTAAATTTTCTGAAAGTACACAAAATATGCATCTTACGACAGATATTAATGCTCAATTACCTCAAGAAATATGCATCAATAGAAATGGGCTTAAAAAAATATTACAAAATATACTCGATAATGCGATTAAATTTACGCCAGAAGATGGAACAATTAGCATACGTGTTTTTCAACAAGAACAATTACTGTGTGTTGAAATTAGTGATACTGGCATAGGGATTGAAAAAGAAAAACAAGAGGAATTATTTACTTTATTTTATCAAATAGATGGTTCTTCAACACGAGAATATGATGGGGCTGGTATGGGCTTGGCAGTTGCTAAAATGTATACTGAGAAGATGGGAGGGACTATTGGAGTCAATAGTATCAAAGGTAAAGGCAGCACTTTTTGGTTAAAAGTGCCACTTCACATTAAAAAGGAATCAGTATAATGCATGACCTATTTTTGAGTATTATGATGATTATTATATTATTATTGATGATAATAATGGTTGTCTTGTGGCGACGTGCCAAAGCACGCACTCCAAAAACAGAATGGGGAAAATCTTGGTTAAATTTTTTAGATATTTTAAATAAGTTGTTTTGTCAGTATTATCATCGTTTAAAATATATTCCCATAGCATTACCTGCAGAAGGTCCCGCATTAATAGTGGCTAATCATGTTTCTGGATTAGATCCCATGTTATTGATTGCAGCAAGTCAGCGTCCCATACGATTTATGATTGCGCGTAATCAATATGATCGTTTTGGCAGAACGTGGTTGTTTAAAGGGATTGGTTGTATTCCAGTAGAACGCAGTACTCACCCTGATAAAGCATTACGTGTTGCCTTACGTGCTTTGCAAAATGGGGAGGTGATAGCCTTATTTCCGCAAGGAACCTTTACTTTACCCCATGAAAGACGCAAAATTAAACGCGGAGGATTATGGTTGGCACAACAAGTCAATTGCCCCATTTATCCTGTTTTTATTTCTGGTATTTCTGGGATGGGGTCAGTGATACGGGGTATATTTACACGTAGTCATGCAACCTTAGAAAATTATTCGCTATGGTATGGACATGATGACAATATTAAGGCGTCTTTGCAAGCACTGGTGGATGGGCAATTGAAGAACGATAGGCCTGAATAGCTGCACAAGTCTTTTGTTGTTCTGGTATTTTTGCTAAAAAATGGATTAAATCATCGACGGTTACAATACTGATCACAGGCACCCCATATTTTTGTTCGACTTCTTCAACCGCTGAAAGGCTTGTTTTTCCACGTTCTTGACGATTTAAGGCAATCACGACACCTGTTAATTGTGCTGAGGCAGCCTGGATAATTCCCACTGCTTCCCCTATTGCAGTTCCTGCACTGATCACATCATCTATCAATAACACTTTACCTGTTAAGGGTGCACCTACAATACTTCCGCCTTCTCCATGATCTTTCACTTCCTTTCGATTAAAACAATAGGGCACATTGCGATATTTTGATAATGCAATAGCTGTTGCACTGACAATAGGAATGCCTTTATAAGCGGGTCCAAAAATCATATCAAAGGATATTCCAGCATTTTGTATTGCTTTTGCGTAAAAAATACCCAGTTGTGCTAAAGACTTACCTGTATTAAACAAACCTGCATTAAAAAAGTAAGGACTTTTTCGTCCTGATTTTAAAGTAAAATCGCCAAAACGTAAGACATTGTGCTCAATGGCTAATGTTAAAAATTCTTCTTGATAAGGATACATGTTAAGTCTGACTCCGTTCACGTAATAACTTAATTTGAAATAAAGTATTACGTTCTTCTTCTTCTAAAGTGGATTTAATAAAATTGATGGTTGTATGGTACTTAGGAATGACATTATATTTAAGTGCATTCACACGTTTTTGCGTTTTACGTTGTTCCTCTAATAAACGCCATAACGCTGTTTCAGCCTCTCCAAGCCGTGCTAAAATCACGACCATATCTGCTAAATGATGACGTGTTTCATCAAAACTGCTATCTGTTCCCATTAAACTTACCGGTTGAAGGGGAAGACGTTCGGCAGTGACTGCGGGATGCTGTACTCCAATACTACTCTTAGGCAAAATTTTGATTTTTAGGGGAGGCGTCAAACCAAGAGCAGCTTGTTGTAAAGAACAACTGCCCATACGGCTATGCGTGAGCCCTAACCAATAATAAGCAGTTTCTAAGGTTATTTTAGCGTCTTTACGCAAAGCACGATATTGTTTCAAACGCTCATATACTAAACGAGTCAGCAATTCTTTTTTACGTTCAAGCAAAGAAGATCCTAATTCTAAAAAAGTGACTTTACGTTTCAGTACCAAAAGAGTGCTTTTGGTAGGCGGAAGTTTTAAACGTTGCATGATAAAGATGATTCTAAAGTGTTGAATTATGAATAGGTTACGCACATCAACGGATTCAGATAAGCAATGAAGATACCACAAAAATCACATGCAAGCGTTTGGGACCATGTGCACCTAATTGAATCGTTTGCTCAATATCCGCTGTACGTGAGGGACCTGTAATAATATTCACAGTACGCGGTTGAGATTGTGTGCGAAGTCGTGTCCACACATCTTCAATATGAGACAGTAAATCATTTTGATGTAAAATAATAATATGATTTTCAGGTAAAAAATTTAATGTTGTGGGACTAGCAGGACTGGATAACAACACAAGACTTCCCGTTTCAGCGATACCCGCAAATGCTTGACTCACACTGACAGTATCATCAGATTGAGCAGCACGATAAGATAATTGCAATTTATTAGGCCAAGGTAACTTTTTTAAACGCGTGTCTATGACCAGTTTTTGAGATAATTGGTGTTTATCTAAAAAACCTAAGATTGCAAATGGAATATCCTTAATATTTGGAATTGTTTCAAGTGTTCCAGCCACTTTTTCCAATTTTGTGATGAAAAAAGAGCTTAAATCTGATCCTAAAGTGGGTTGTATCGTTTCTGCATCACGGTATTTTATATGAGTAGGCTTTTGATTTTTCAAAGAATGACGTATGTGATTTAAAATAGTTTGGCGTGCTGTATTCATAAGCATAATATATGGATAGTATAAAAATATTTTTGTAGACAAAATCATCTTTATTTTGTAATATGTCAAATAGATTTGTTGATTATAATGAATTAGTTAAATTAAAGTATCTCATTTAAAAGAGGAATGATGTTAATGAAAAAAATATTGGTAGTAAGTGGTTTAGTACTTTCTATGTCTGCAGTGAATTCTTATGCAGTTGAACCTGTCACCACAACTGTGGCTGCTGTTGCTGCTGTTGAAGCAGTCACTGCTGTTGAAGCAGCAACTGCAGCTCTTGGTATTGTAGGTGCAGGCATGACCACTGCTATCACTGGCACCGGTATTGGTATTCTTGGGGGAGCTGGTACAGCTGCCGTTATGAATAAGCAATTATTTAGTGATGATGATAAACGTTGTGACAGACATCCTAGAGCGTGTGAAAAAGCCAAAATGGGGACATGGGCTGGTGCTGGCTTAGGAACTGCTGGAGTTGTAGGTGCTGTTGCAACTATCAGTGCTACCAGTGCTACTGGCTTAGCAGCTATTGGCGTTGCTGGAGCTGCTGCTTTAGTGGCTACTCCTATTGTTGCAGCAGTAGCGATTGGTGGTGCAACTTATTGGTGGTTTCGTGAAGACAAAGCTGAAGCAGTAGCAAGTGCTGCTGCCTCTATATCTGATGCTGTTACAGAAACTGTTGATGCTGCTGTTGAAACAGTGAAAGATGCTACAGAGGCTGTATCTGACGCTGTTACACCTGCCATTGATGCTGTATCTGACGCTGTTGCACCTGCCATTGACACTGTATCCGAAGCAGTTGCGCCTGCCGTTGAAGACGCTGCGCCTGCTCAATAATAAATTTTTTGTGTAAGTATATTTTAATATGGCTTGAGGGCTTATACTCTCAGGCTATTTTTTATAAACAGCAATACTCATGATTCAACAGATTAGCGATGAAGCCTATCAATCCCATATTTTACAAGGGGTGTCCCGAACATTTGCACTCACAATTCCACAATTACCTTCTCCTTTATGCACTGTAGTCAGTAACGCCTATTTATTATGCCGCATAGCTGATACGATAGAAGATGAGCCCCATTTAACACTTACCCAAAAAAAACAATTTTCACAAGAATTTATTCACGTTGTTACGGGAGACTCTCGTTCTGACTTATTCAGTCAAGCCTTATTTCCCCTGCTTTCTAATGACACATTAGTTGCAGAAAGAGAATTAATTTTTAATATGCCCCGTGTGATTCGACTGACACATAGTTACACGACACAACAACGTCATGCAATATCACGTTGTGTGCGTATTATGGCCACTGGAATGGGCAGATTTCAACACAATCAACATGATAACACGATTACGGGATTAAAAAATCAGTTAGAAATGGATCGTTATTGTTATTATGTCGCCGGTGTCGTTGGGGAAATGTTGACAGATTTATTTTGTGATTACTCACCGCTTATTGCAAGACATCAAGAAAGCTTACAAAAATTAGCAGTGTCATTTGGACAAGCCTTACAAATGACGAATATTCTTAAAGATATTTGGGAAGATTATCACCGAGGCGTGTGTTGGTTGCCAGGCGATGTGTTTGCATCAAAGGGATTTGACTTGAGAAATTTATCACCTAATCATTATACACCTGCTTTTGGAGCAGGATTAGCAGAATTGATTGGAAATACGCATAAACATTTGCATAATGCGTTACGTTATATTATCCTAATCCCGCCTGATGAGACAGGCATTCGTCGTTTTTGTTTATGGGCTGTCAGTATGGCTATATTGACATTACGACGTATTAATAAACGACGTGATTTTTGCACTGGGCAACAGGTTAAAATTTCACGAAAACAGGTAAAAACGGCTATATTAGTCAGCAATCTATGTACGCGTAATGATACCTGTTTACGGCTAATGTTTTATTTATTAACCCGCACATTACCCCCTATCCAAAAATAAAGTTTGCAAATACTGATGACGTAGTGTACACTGCTTATCATTCAAATATTAGCCGGCGTAGCTTCAATTGGTAGAGCAGCCGATTCGTAATCGGCAGGTCGGACGTTCGATTCGTCTCGCCGGCACCATTCAAAAAAAACAATTCTATAGACATACCAGCTATATTTCTGTTCAAAATTTGACTTGACACTATTAAGCAATATGATTCAATCTATCGTCAGTATTATTATGGGCAGTGATTCAGATTTGCCTATTCTTAAAGATTCTGCAAAAATTTTGGAAGAATTAGGCGTCGCTTATGAATTAAGTATTGTGTCTGCACATCGTACTCCGGAACGTTTATTTCAATATGCAAGATCAGCAGAAAATAGGGGCATAGAGGTGATTATTGCAGGTGCAGGCGGTGCAGCACATCTGCCAGGTATGATTGCAGCTATGACACCATTGCCCGTGATCGGCGTACCTGTCAAAACTGCCAGTTTACAGGGATTAGACTCTTTATTATCCATTGTACAAATGCCAGGCGGGGTTCCAGTGGCCACTGTTGCGATTAATAATGCCAAAAATGCAGGCATACTTGCCGCACAAATAGTGGCTATAAAATTTCCTGAGATTCGCAACGCTGTCAAACAATATAAGGCAACATTAGAACAAACAGTGATCGCCAAGGCAGAAAATTTAGAAAAAATAGGTTATGAACAATTTTTAGCGGAACGATAAAAATTGTTCTGAAATATCAGCACAACTGGCACGTTTAAAATACAAGCGATCCGTGTGCTGAAAGCAGACATTGTAAGAGAAAATTCATTGCATTGGTTGCATTTGTTCTTTTTGAAGATGGGGGGCTAATATATCAGCAGCCTTATCACCATCTACGGCGTTTCCTTCCCGATTATGTAAAGGTAATTCATAATCATTCCAACCTTTCACCCCCGTTTTTAAGGATTTAACAGATTGAAATCCCATTTGTTGCATTGTATGTGCAGCAAGCACACTACGATGCCCTGAACGACAAATGACAATCACTTTTTTATCCCGTGCTGTCACAAGTTCTGGCACAGTATCTCCATAACCATAATCGCAAGCGGGTTCCAAAATACCTCTCGGAATATTCAAAGAACCTTTAATATGTAAATCCTCAAATTCATACGGTTCCCGAATATCTACTAATAAGGGCAGTTGCTGTTGTTTATCAATGGCTTCTTGTAAATCCCATGGGAAAATCTCATGAACACTTTCTAAACAATCTTGAATGAGGGCTTGAAAATTTTTCATTGTAAAATCACTCTTGCTTAATGTATTAGATTATTAGAACGTTTTAAAATTTTAATATTAATACAAGCAAGAACGGTGCCAGAATATATTAATACTCTGTAAGATATTATTTATTATCATTATTTATTATTCACAACTGGGTATTCAAAGATAAAATATTGAAAAAATATGCCAATATTGACATACTCTTTGACACTTTAGAACTTTATGAGGATAAAATCCTAGCATGAATACTATTATTTTTTTAATCATGCGTCGGATGCGTATTCCTTTATTGGTATTATTATCAGTATATGGAATGGCCATCATAGGCATGACACTGATTCCAGGTGTAGATGATCAAGGGAATTTTTGGCGTATGAGTTTTTTTCATGCTTATTATTTTGCCTCCTATATGGGCACTACTATTGGGTTTGGTGAAATCCCTTATGCTTTTTCTGATGCACAACGTATGTGGGTAACCATATCTTTATATATGACTGTTATTGCGTGGTTTTATGCTATAGGGACTCTGTTAAGCCTTGTACAAGATGATGCTTTGAAACAAGCCATTGTTGAAAACAATTTCACACGTATGATTAACAATATTCATGAACCTTTTTATTTGATATGTGGTTATGGAGATAGTGGACGTGCGTTAGTCAGTGCTTTAGAAGAGCGTTGGATGCGGAGTGTTGTCATAGAACAAACACAAGAACATATCAATATTTTGATTATGGAAAATTATCCTGTTTATGTGCCTAAACTGTGTGCTGATGCCAGCAAACCTGTTAATCTTGTCAAAGGGGGATTAAAAAATCCCCATTGTGCGTGTGTTGTTGCGATCACAGATAATAATTTGGTAAATTTACATATTGCGATTACCGCAAAACTGATTAATCCTGATATCAAAGTCATTGGTAGAGTAGATTCTTATGAAGTCGCAGCGAATATGGATTCTTTTGGTACTGATTATATACTGAATCCTTTTGAAATATTTGCCAGTAAACTACATACTGCCTTGCATTCTCCCAGTTTATTATTATTACGTGAATGTTTAACAGGATATAAAAAGACGTCAACATGCGAAGCATTAACACCGCCAGAATCTGGATTATGGATATTATGTGGTTATGGGCGATTTGGTAAAGCATTATATGAGCGTTTTCGCGGAGAACATAATATTCGGTGGGTGGTGATTGAAGCAGAGCCTGAAAAGACAGGTTATCCTCGTGTAGAATGTGTAAAAGGTTGGGGAACAGAAGCGGATACTTTACATCAAGCACATATTGAAGAAGCGGTGGGTATTATTGCAGGCACTAATAACGATGTCAATAATTTGTCCATTGTGATGACAGCGCGTGCTTTAAATCCTAAACTTTTTGTTGTTATTCGGCAAAATAGAGAAGATAATCAAATTATTTTTGAAGCAGCGAAACCCGATCTCATTATGCAAGCCAGTTATTTAATTGCAAATCATATTCGTGTTCTCTTAACAACCCCCTTATTAATTGATTTTATGCGTTTAGCCAAGAAACGAGGTAATGAATGGACTCGAAAACTTGTTAATCGTCTTAAGAGAGTTTTGAAAGATACCAATCCCAGTGTGTGGGAAATGAAAATTGATTTGGAGACTTGTCCCGCTTTATGGAATGCGAGATCTCAGGGAAATTCAATTTATGTGCAATGTGTACAAACTGATCCAAAGGATCGCCATCAGAATTTAGAGTGTATTGCATTATTATTAATACGTCAAAATGAAATTATTTTAGTGCCAGATGACTCAGAAGCTTTAGAACAGGGCGATCAATTATTATGGTGTGGTAAGGAAATTGCCATGACATGGATGGAATGGACTTTACGTGATAGCTCAGTATTAAAATATGTATCAACGGGAGAAATTCTCAATACAAGTTATGTGTGGGGTTGGTTATCCAAAAAGTTTAACAAAGGCACTGTTAAAAACAGTCCTGATAATCATAATAAAAGTTTACAGGTTTAAATCTTATTGTGCCTTTGCTATCAGCTTTCTACATGTGCTCTAAATAGTGTTTAGCAGTATTGACAATACGCTTTCGTGATAAAAGGAATTGGAAACGTCTCCCTCCTTTTTGTCGCCATAACATGGCAGAACGCACGCCTGCTAATAATAAAGCTCGAATTTTTTCAGCATTCTGTTGATTTTCTAAAAAATTTCGTTCTCCGTTCACTTTAATACGAAAATTAAAGGTACTTAAGGTTTGTGTGTATAAATTACTTAAATAGGCAATCACATTCGGATGTGAAATGTTATATATTTCAACTTGCGCTTTGGCGGAAAGTATAGCCTCTCCAATTTGTGTGAGCATATCATCTTGTTTAATCAATTTTCGTTCTAAAATGATCAAACCAAATACATAATGCATCACTTCCATCTTTTCAGCGTCTCCAGCAGATAATTGCCCCGATAATACTTGCAAACCTATTTTTACCCCAGGTACTCCGCCATATACATCTTCAACAGAATCAGCATCAAGTTTTAATAAACTATGCAAACTAGATTCAAAGGGCGTCGTATCTAACATACCTTTTCTAGCAAGTTGCCGTACTAATTCGGCACATTGAAAAATTCCAGCTAATGCAAGAGTAGTATTTTCTATGCTCATTGATTTATATTATATGTGGTTAACCTGGTGTGGGATTATAAAGGATATTAAAAGAAAAAATGTGTACATCTATTGACGTACACAATGAGAGGAGAGATTTAAATGGTGGAGACGGCGGGAATCGAACCCGCGTCCGCAAGTTCTCCGCCTTCGGTTCTACATGCGTAGCCCAGTCTATTAATTTAACTATCAGTCACCCGATGGGCAGGATGATCTCACAGTGAGTTTGGTTAATTTAACGGATCAACCCCAAACAAATATCTCCGCGATCCTGTGAAGGGGTGACCTCTGAACGTTTGCGCGTGAACACAAACCTGAGCGCACAAGCACGTACTCAGTCAGAGGCTAGCTACCTAAGCAGCTAGGGCGTATGTTTCGTCGTTGGCGAATATACAATTTTTTTGCAGGTGGTATTTACGAGGTACTCTGCCCCTCGGCACGCTCCTTGAGTTTTGTAACCCACGTCGAAACCATGTCGTCCCCGAAACTGGGTTTTGGTTCATTTTTTAGTCATTTTGATGACTTATTATATATAATGGTGTCTCTATCATTGTTTTTCAAGTATAAAGACTATGGATAATCAATTAACACTAGAAGAAATTCAAAGTGTGTTAGCAAAAGCTGATCAGTTATATACAGAATCAGAGCTATCTGAATCGCTTGATGATATGGCTACTGCAATTAGCATGCATTTACAAGATAAACATCCTTTATGCCTTAGCGTGATGATGGGTGGATTAATTCCAACTGGGCAGTTGATACCTCGTCTTAATTTTCCTTTGGAAATTGATTATATCCATGCCAGTCGTTATCAAGGGGCAACGTCAGGTAATGACTTACATTGGATTAAATATCCCAATATCAGTTTACAAGATCGCACTGTATTGGTGATTGATGATATTTTAGATGAAGGTTTGACGTTACAAGCTATTAAAAAATATTGTATAGAAGTCGGTGCAAAGGAAGTCTTCACCGCTGTCTTAATTGAAAAGAAATTAGAACAGCGGGCTGGTTTACAATATGCTGATTTTACAGGCTTAAGTGTACCTAACCGTTATGTATTTGGTTATGGTATGGATTATCAAGGACAATTACGTCATGTACCTGGCATTTATGCAGTACATGGATTATGAGAGAAGAAGATGAGCATTGCGATTATTGGGGGGACTGGTTTAACTGATTTAGAAGGCTTAGAAATCACGCATCGACAAATGTTACATACGCCGTATGGGGAGACTTCTAGTCCTATTATTCATGGGAAATATTGCGGAAAAAAGGTGATTTTTTTAGCACGTCACGGTTCACAACACACGATTCCGCCGCATAAAATCAATTATCGTGCGAATATTTGGAGTTTAAAAGAGGTGGGTGTTAAAAATGTGATTGCGATTGCAGCAGTTGGAGGCATTCATCCTGATATGCGTTCCAAGGATTTGGTTATTCCGCATCAATTGATTGATTATACGGCATCACGTGATCATACTTTTTTTGATGACGATTCACATCCTGTGACACATATCGATTTTACACATCCTTATTGTGATAATTTACGCCAGCAATTATTGATGGCGGCACAGCAGATAGAATGCACAGTCCATAATCACGGTGTCTATGGTGCGACGCAAGGTCCTCGTTTGGAAACTGCAGCAGAAATTAATCGGATGGAACAAGATGGCTGTGATGTGGTGGGGATGACAGGAATGCCTGAGGCAGCTTTAGCACGTGAATTATCATTATGTTATGCCACTTGTGCACTGGTTGTCAATCCAGCGGCAGGACGCGGTGCAGCAGAAATTACAATGTCAGATATTGAAGCCAATATCAAAGATAGTATTGTGTATGTGCGACACTTGTTGGCACAAGTGATTTGTGAATATTAGAGTTGGGGTATCAAGAAAAAGTCAAAACTCGAAATCTTAGAATAGATGCATTCGCATTATGTATAAATATATCATAGATTCTATCGCATTTGAATGGGATCCAAATAAAGCAGTCACTAACTTGAAAAAACATGGTATTGATTTTGCTGATGCTGTGTCAGTATTTAATGATGGACATGCTATCACTATAGATGATCCCGATTTTGAAGAGGAACGATTTATTACCATTGGACTGGATACGTATGCTCGTATTCTTGTTGTGGTTTATACCTATCGCGGAAATGTCATTCGATTAATTTCAGCTCGTAAGGCCGAAAAACATGAACGTAAACAACAACGAGGTTGAGTTATGAGAAAAGAATATGATTTTAGTAAAGGAAAACGAGGGGCTGTGATTCCACTCACTCCTAATCAAGAACGTTTAAGCATTTGCTTAGATATTGATATTATTAACTATTTCAAGGAAAACGTCCATAATTCAGGCGGAGGAAATTATCAAATTCTGATTAACAACGCATTACATGAATACATTGAACAGCAAAAAGAATCCTTGGTGCAATTGTTGGAAGTGACACTACGACGTGTTATTCGTGAAGAATTTCCATTGGAAAGTATGCCAGTGCATCAATATAATGATAAAATCATTTAACAAAGTGAAAACCGTAGACTTTATACATTAGAATAAAGGCAAAACCACTCTGGTTTTGCCTTTTAATTGAATTTGTTATCAGAAATTTTTTGCTACGAAATCCCAATTGACCACATTCCAAAAGGCTTCAAGATATTTTGGTCTTGCATTACGGTAATCAATATAATACGCATGTTCCCAAACATCACAGACTAATAAAGGCACCATCCCATCTTTTAAAGGGGTTTGTGCATTACTGGTGCTGACTAATGCTAATGATCCATCTGTTTTTTTAACCAACCAACCCCAGCCTGATCCAAAAGTGGTGATGGCTGTTTTAGAAAAAGCCTCTTTAAAAGCATCAAATGATCCAAAGGATTTTTCAATAGCGGTTAACAATTCACCTTGTGGCATCCCCCCACCGTGTGGGCTGAGACTATTCCAATAAAAAGTATGATTCCAAATTTGAGCTGCATTATTGAAAATACCGCCTGAAGACTTTTGAATCACTTCTTCTAAAGATACACCCTCAAACTCTGTACCTGCAACCAAATTATTTAAATTGGCGACATACGTTTGATGATGTTTTCCATAATGGAATTCGAGTGTTTCTTGAGAAATATGGGGTTCTAATGCATTTTTCTCATAAGGTAACGCTGGTAATTCGTAAGACATTCGCAACTCCCTTAAAGTTTATCAGCATGAACTGCTAAATATTCAGCCACACCCGCAGTAGAGCCTTTCATGCCTGCTTTACCTTTAGTCCAACCGGCAGGACACACTTCACCGTGTTCTTCAGTAAAAGATAATGCATCAACCATACGTAACATTTCATCAATATCACGTCCTAGGGATAGATTATTCACAACTTGATGTTGCACAACCCCTTCTTTATCAATTAAAAAAGAACCCCGTAAGGCAATACCCGGACCTGTCAACATATCATAAGCTCCAGAAACAGCTTTATTAATATCTGCCACAATAGGATATTGCACATTACCAATACCGCCATTATTGATTGCAGTATTTTTCCAAGCTAAATGGCTAAAATGAGAATCAATAGACACGCCAATGACTTCTACATTACGTTCTTTAAACTCAGCCAGACGGTGATCAAACGCGATTAATTCTGAAGGACATACAAAAGTAAAATCTAAGGGATAGAAAAAGAGTACCACGTACTTGCCCTTATAATCAGATAAAGAAATCTCTTTAAACGAATTATCTGGCATCACAGCTTGTGCTTTGAATTCTGGGGCAGGTTTCGCAACTAAAACACTCATGTTTTGTAGTCCTGTATTGGATAAATGAAGTAAATGCTAATATATCAATATTTGTAGGGGAATGTCAATATTTTTAGATAAGGATTACTTATCATCATCCATTAAAATCTTATGGGCAGGACCTTCTAAATCATCAAATTGTCCTGATTTAATCGCCCATAAAAAAGCCCAAATAATTAACCCTAGTAATACTAATGATATTGGAATTAATAAAAATAATATATTCATAATTAAAAATTATATATGTTATAAATATTATTTATAATATTCAGTTGATACGAATATTATAACTAATCGCATCAAAAATGATATGATTAACATCATGCAAAAATCTAAAAATTGGATATGGCAAGAACCCAAATGGCCTGATTTTCATTATGATGTCAAGCAAGTGTTGTCAGATCTTAACACCTTATTACCTTTGATAGGTGCTTTTGAAATGAGTTGTAAAATATTGGCAACTGATGTGTTATTAGATGCTCAAGTACAGGTATTGGCAGAAGATGCGATAGAAACATCAGCCATTGAAGGTGAAATGCTACGCCATAGTTCTGTGCGAGCCTCAATACAAAAAAAACTCGGTTTACCTCTTAAACATGATGATTCTAATCTTTATACCGATAGTATTGTAGATATGTTGCTGGATGTTAGGCAGAATGCTGTTCACCCTTTAACAGAACAAATGATTTTTGCATGGCACGCTGCACTTTTTCCCACAGGTTATTCTGGATTGCACAAGATTCATGTGGGTAGGTATCGGGGAACAGAAGACATGCACATTGTCTCAGGTGCAATTGGAAAAGAAAAAATACATTATATTGCACCGCCTCAAAGTCATTTACAGGAGGATATGAATCAATGCTTGTTTTGGATAAACCAAGATAAGGATATTCATCCGATACTTAAAGCGGGCATTGCACATCTCTGGCTGATCATGATTCATCCTTTTGATGATGGTAATGGACGTATTAGCAGAGCAGTCACAGACTATGTATTGACTAAACATTTTCCCTTATTAATGCACTATATTTCCTTATCTAAGCAGGTGAGTTTGGATAGAAAAGGCTATTATCTTGTGCTTGAAGCCTCAGGAAAACAGGGATTAGATATTACACTATGGTTACAGTGGTTTTTACAAATAGTCACCGCTGCTATCAATACGTCCCATTGGTGTATTGATCAAGTGCTTTACAAAACGCAATTTTGGCATCAACATCAACATACACCGATTAACATGAGACAACAAAAAGTCATGAATCTCCTTTTGGAATATGGAAAGAAATTTGAAGGGGGTATGACAACGCGCAAATATGCCAGTTTGAATAAATGCAGTAAAGTAACCGCAAGTCGTGATTTATCTGATTTAGAACACAAGAAGATGCTACAAAAACAACTTGGGGGGGGCAGAAGTACTCGTTATGATATTAAAGATCTTTTTGACGATGCGTTACCTCTTAACTCATAACCCTAATCTTATAATTTATATAATGTTAACCTAGGGCGTTGCCCCAGGCTGATATATATCGCCCTTTCAGGGCTTGTATCCTTCCCCTAAATAGATTGATATATATAATATACGTTAATTGATAATTCGGTAGAAAAAACTTGACAATTAAAAAATAATATTTCATAATAACTGCCAGGCAACTTATGTTGCTTATACTTAGATATCTAAATCTCATTAATGTAACTATTTTACTAGATGTTATTTTAATGAGCTTGGGTATTTTAACTATAATTTAATTATCTCTCGATAAAAGATTATGATTCAAAAATTATCAGCATTTTTAGCAGCTGCTACTTTGCTATTATTACAAACCGTTAGTGTGGCATCTGTTGATGCACCACCTGCTAGCTTTTCAGACGAAACTAAGGCTTGTGTTGCATGTCATAAAAAACGTTCCCTCGGTATTGTACAACAATGGGGTGATAGTAAACATTACCGTGCTAAAGTAGGCTGTTATGAATGTCATCAAGCAGATGCTGGTGATGTAGATGCTTTTATTCATGAACCTAAAAAAGTAGGCAAAAACAAACCTATTTCTATTATTGTTTCTCCTAAAGATTGTTCTAACTGCCATGAGAAGGAAGTTAAACAATATACTGACTCTCATCATTCCCAAGGGGGCCGTATTATTGGTTCTTTAGACAACCTGTTAGCAGATGTTGTTGAAGGTAACCGTGCTTTAGTTACTGAAGCATTTCCAGATGGTGTATCCGCTGCTGTTGTCAATGGTTGTTGGCAGTGTCATGGTTCAAAGGTTATAGTTTTAGAAGATGGTTCATTAGATGCAGCCACTTGGCCAAACAGTGGTATTGGTCGTATTAACCCAGACGGGTCAAGAGGATCATGTTCAGCATGTCATTCACGTCATAAATTCTCCGTTGCACAAGCGCGTCATCCTGAAAACTGTGGTAAATGCCACATGGGTCCAGATCATCCTCAAGAAGAAATTTATTATGAGTCTAAGCATGGTATTGCATTCCACGCTAATAAAGACAAAATGAATATGGATAGTGCTAAATGGATTCCAGGTGAAGATTATGATGCAGCACCTACTTGTGCTACTTGTCACATGAGTGCAACAGCGAATCAAGAAGTGAATCATGATGTTGGGATGCGTATTTCTTGGAATAACCGTCCAGCCATTTCAGTTCGTCCTGAAACGACTGATGCGAAAATGAATTTACCTGGTCAGCATGTTAATTGGGAAACACGTCGTGATAGTATGAAAGATGTGTGTACTGCTTGTCATGCCAGTTCTTTCGTTGACAACTTCTATATTCAATATGATGGTCAAATTGCTTTATATAATAATAAGTTTGGTTTCCCAGGCTTAGCTTTATATAATGCTGCGAAACCTCTTTTGAAAAGACCTTATAAATTTGCTAACCATTTAGATTTTGTTTGGTTTGAAATTTGGCATCATGAAGGTCGTCGTTCACGTCACGGTGCTTCTATGATGGGACCAGACTGGACACAATGGCATGGTAACTATGAAGTAGGTAAACACTTCTATGGTACATACATTCCTGAATTGGAAGAATTGATTGAAGAAAATATCCATTCTAAAAATGCAGAGAAAAGAGCCGCTGCTAAAAACCTTAAATCTTTACTTGAAACAGTGCTAAATGATGACTTTGACGTCATTGATGTAGAAACTGGTAAGAAAATGAAGAGTACAGGTCATTTGTGGTTTAGTGGTAAGATGAATAAAAAAGACGCTGATCGTCGTATGGAAGAGCGTGAAGAATTCATCAAGAGATATGGTGGTAAAACTGATAAATAGAAATCTGTGGATTGAACGTTTGTAAAAGTTCATCCAACAATATTCTATTATTCTTTATAAAAGCCTTCATCGTTTATTCGGTGAGGGCTTTTTTTTAATTAAGACAGAGAAATTTGGAGTTTCAAAAAATGAGTGAGTCAACAAAATCCCGTAAAGGATTATGGATATTTGGATCCATAATGTTTATTGGCGGTGTTATTTTTTATGGTGTTTTTGGTGTCGTTTTAACAGCCACTAATCAGACAGAGTTTTGTACCTCTTGTCATTCCATGAAAATTAATTTAGAGGAAATGAAAGAAAATCCCCATTATAATAATGCTTCTGGGGTGACGGTAGGTTGTGCAGATTGTCATGTGCCACGTAGTTTAGGTCCTAAACTTTGGGCTAAATTAATGGCTGCTAAAGATGTTTATCATGAGATCATAGGCACTATTGATACACCTGAAAAATTTGAAGAACATCGCTGGCGCATGGCGAATCAAGTTTGGGATAAAATGAGAGCCAGTGATTCGCGAGAATGTCGTGAATGCCATTCTTTTGAGCATATGGATTTTGATGAACAAGATCGTTCTGCTTCTAAACAACATTCTAGAGTAAAAAGTGCTATTGAACAGGTTTCTTCGCTAGATGATCAAGAAAAGAAAAAATTAATTGAGGAAATTGCTGCACAAGACGACGCTGCTTCAAGTAAAAAACATGAAATGAAAGATGCGCTTGAAAATGGTGATAAGACCTGTATTGATTGTCATAAAGGGATTGCCCATACTGAACCTGAACCCCCTGAAGAAGACGAAGAAGACGAAGAATAAATGCTTCATTTCATTTTATAAAATTTTCTACTAACGTGAGTATCAATTAATGAACAAAAAGACCACTTTAAGTGTGATGATGGGCGCCTCTTTATTATTAGGAGGCACGACGTGTATTGCAGGGACGGAGCGTGTAGCAGTTGATGCAGCAGCATTAGCAAATGATAAATGTGCGTATTGTCATGGAGATACAGGCAATAGTGAGAATGATAAAGTACATAATATCGATGGATTTTCTACAGCGTATATTCTCGTGGCACTTTCAGCATCTGGTGTAGGCGATCGTCCCAGTGAGAAATTTACCGCTGAAGGACATGATGAAACTAATATGAAAGATATTACTGCAGGAC
>DAOVZS010000070.1 GCA_030635005.1 Thiomargarita sp.
ATTATTAGGACCTATTTCAAAATCTTTGTCGTCGCGATGTAAGAAGATTTTTTGTCCTTTTAGCGTGATGTGCTTATGGGCAAGTGCTGACATAAAGCCATGTAACTGCTTCGTATGATGCATTAAACTGACCACTTTTGCAGACAAAAGAGCAGGTTCTTGTTGCAAAAGATAACGAATTTTATCCGAAATACGTTGGGCATTCGCCTCTTCTGCCCACGCATAAATGGCGGGACTGTTTTGCGGGAGAGAAAAAATCTGTTCTAAATTAGAAGCTTGAATGGAAAATGCAGAAGACATAAAAGGATCAACTGTATGAATCGCTTGTGTAACACTATGATAAGCTTGCTGAGAAAATTGACCCATGCGTAACGCATTCGCTGGATTTTGGATGGGTTGAGGGGGCACCCATGCTTGTGTAGGCCATTGAAATATAAGTTCTTTATACTGATCCAGTTGTTTACGAAAAACATCCAATAATGTATCAGAATGTCCTAATTGAGTGTCGAAACATTGTAAATGAAGGCTTAATTTATGCGTCTGCGTCTCAGAAGTGATTTGAAAATTGAGTTGTTGTAACAGTTGTTCACCATATTGAGCAACCCAATCTTGATACAAAGGAATTAATATTTCTTGTATTTTTTGAAAAGGTAAGGTGACTTCGCTATATTCTCGTTGATTTTCAATCTCTAAACACACAGGAATGAAATTTTGCGGCAACGGATTGACACTCATACCCGGTTGCCAGCCCACAAATACGGCAATCCAACGTTCTAAACTAGAACGTAAGCCCCCTAATATGACATGATAATCGGTATAAATAGAAGCAATAAAAGACAGTTGTTTGACCAAGGCCGTATTACCTGAGAGTCTTAAAACAGTGTCTGTCAGTTTTTCAAAATTCTGTTGGATCTGTGTCACCGCTTCTAAAAGCGTGGGTAAGCCCCAATGATTATTTTTCCCTTCATTTTCAAGCATGTAGTAACACCAAGCTTCTAAGTAAACAGAAAAAGCAACCCGTTCAATATCACAAAATACCTTTTGTTCATGGTAAGGTTGATCTAAAGGAATATCTATCGCATCCTTTAAAATTAACAAAGGATTCCCCTGACGAATGACTAAAGCCGATTTTTTTAACAGTTTACTGGGCGTGCGATCATACAATACCGTCTCATAATGCCAAAAAGTATTGATATAGCCTTGAACAGTCTCATTGTTAGTCGCTAATAATTCAACTTGATTGGCAGTGATATTCGTTTGTAACCAGTGCTGATTAATCAAATCACTTAATGCCTTATCACGTACCCAACGCCATAAACTGTCTTGAGGTAAGGTTTGACCTTGTATCTCAATCTGATAACACCGCTCATGTCGATCACTCGGCATTTGTGCCAAAAATTCGGGATACGCTAAAATATCCCATAATAAATGACCCAACGCTTCTGAGGTATTTTGGGTATTGGCTTGCATTTGATTGGCGACAATGACACGATCAAATAATTTATTCGTAGAATGCGGTGTATTTCCGCGATCACTTAAAATATTTTCACCGCGCATTGTCAACATGCGTTCTAATTCTCTTAACAAACCCGTTGTGTCAGGGCTACTGATTCTCTCAGGCACAAGAATGGCGGTGACGCCTGCACCATAAGAAGCACACATGTGAGCCACTTCTGCTAACATGCCCGTCCCTTCCGCATCTGCAGCATTAATCACAATGAGCACAATTCCCTTGTTTTGCATAATACGGGTCACATTTTCCTTAATACGTTGCTCCACCGCGTCGGGTTGTAACAGTAACGCCAAGCGTGCTTTTCTGCGATCATCGGTGTATCTGGTTAAAGGACGTGATTCACGTAACCATTGACGCCAAGGTATCCAAGCACGTGAATCGGGTGCTTTTCCGTTTTGACGTAATGTTTCCAAATAAGGTCTTAAATCGGGTTGAAGAATAATCCGTTCTTTATCCGAAAGCGTACAGCCATGAATACTGACAGCAGGACGATTATGGACGCTCCCATCTTGAATCACAAGAAAATCAACCTGCTGTTCATCGATCTGACGATCTTGTAAATGCCATTTTAAACGATTGAGACTCCATTCTCCCAAAGCCCCCAATCCAATGACTAAGGCAGGTTTGATGCTAGGGGTATAAAATGAAGTATCAGGCACTAATAACGGTTTGGGCATGTCTGGCTGCGGTAAGGTATCCCATTCTTTTTGTTTGTGAGCAAGGATGGATAGGGGACATTTAAAAAATCGTCCAAAAATAAGCCAAAAAAGTGGATTTAATAACCACCATCCTGTCCATGCAAATCCAGTAGGCAATACTAATATTTTAGGACCTGCGCCACATTCCGTGGTGTGTTGTTGACCTTCTGGCATCGTCCATTGTGCCTCTGCATGCTCAGGAGCGACACTGTGCCATCCTAAACACTTAGGCTGAAGTTGGTATTTTAAAACAGGTTTTGCGGCTTGTTCTTGTAATAATGAGATAAACCAAGAAACGTCAGTCGTTGCTGTCTCTTGAATATTGACAGGATATAAGTCTCCTGTTTTGCTTAAGGTAAAAGGATGGGGGGCATTCATTTTTTCCTTCAACAAAACCGAACTGGCTGTTTTTCCACTGACCACAGCTGCCAATAATTCAAATAAGGGTTCTAAGTGATGAGCGGTTTGAACATGAATATAGGATTGTGGACTGCTTGCGATACTGCTCATTAAGGCTTCATCCACATTTTCACCTAATCCTACACAAAGAATCGTCGCTGTCTCATATAATTGTGCCGCCGCATGCTCAGCTGCTTGTCGATCACTGCCCCCATCAGACAGCAAAATAATCGTCTTTTTCACACCCTTACGCCCTTCTTCTAAGGCTTCTTGACATTTATTCAGTGCTAAATGTATCTCAGTCGTTCCCCCCGGTGCAATTGTTTTTAAAGCATTTAAGACATTTTCTTTTTGAGCGGTGATATCACACAGACGTTGGGCTTCATGATCAAAAATAATCAAGCCGATATGATATGAGTCAGGCATTTGTTGTACAAAATTTTCCATTGCCCGTATGGATTCTCGTAAAGGGCTACCCGGTGCTGCCCCCATACTAATAGAATGATCTAATACTAATAAGATATCATGATTTTCTAAAGAACTGGATATTGCACAGGGTGATGTTAATGTGATACTAATATTGATGGTATCAGTTCGGTTATAAATCCGTTTATCCACGTGACGCAGAAATGCAGAAGTGCCCGCTGCTCTACTTTTAAGATAAAGTAATAAGCTCCCAATCCCTATCCATAATGCACAGACTATCAAAAAAAAATATAACATAATATAACTTGATTACAGTGTTGTGAATGTAAAGAACACATAATGACTATGGCATCATTTGTTTATTATATATATGATAATATCATTATCATCATTATTATTAATAAAACTGCTTATGTTATTTAAGAAATCTAAGAAAAAAACAGCCGGCCCTAAAAAACGTCCCGTGTATCGTTTTCGATGGGGGGTATTATTATTAATTATTATGATACCCATATTAAGTTTTTATGTGGCTAAATTAGACATCCAAGTGCGTCAACAATTTGAAGGTAAAAAGTGGGCAATACCTGCACGTGTGTATGCACGTCCTTTAGAATTTCATACAGGGAAACGGGTGACGCCTGAATCTTTACGGGAAGAACTGAATACTCTAGGCTATCGTAAACAAGAAAATCCCTCTAAACCCGGTCAATATTGGGAAAAAGGTAATACATTTTTAATTACGACACGTACTTTTCAATTTTGGGATGGCACCGAACCGTCACGAACCGTCAAAATACGCTTAATTAAGGATAAAGTAGACGCAATTACTGAAATTTCCCCCGATCGTCCGATACATTTATTACGATTAGAACCAAAATTGATTGACAAGATTTATCCTGAACATAATGAAGATCGTATCTTAGTACGCTTAGAAGATGTGCCACAACATTTAATTGATGCGTTGCTTACCGTAGAAGATCGTAATTTTTTTGAACATTGGGGGGTAAGTGTACGAGGCGTTGTACGGGCAATAATTGCTAATTTCAAAGCAGGTAAACGGGTACAAGGGGGCAGTACTTTAACGCAACAACTTGTTAAAAACTTTTATCTCACCTCAGAACGTACTTTAACACGTAAAGTGAAAGAAGCCATCATGTCTGTATTATTAGAATGGCATTATACAAAAGAACAAATTCTGGAAACCTATTTGAATGAAATCTATTTAGGACAAGCAGGTAAGCGGGCTATTCATGGAATGGGCTTAGCCTCTCGATTTTATTTCAATCGTCCTGTAGAAGAAATTAATGTGGCACAATCTGCATTACTGGTGAGTTTAGTACGCGGTGCTTCGTATTATAATCCACGACGACATGCAGAACGGGCTAGAAAACGCAGAGATTTAGTACTGGATGTTATGGCGGCACATGGCAAGATTACGGCTGAACAAGCAGAAGAATCTAAAAAAATACTGTCTTTAGCAACCAAGAAAAAGACAGAAAATGTCTTTCCCTATCCCGCTTTTATGGAATTGGTACGTCGCCAACTACGAGAAGACTATAACGAACAAGATTTGCGTGAAGAAGGCTTACAAATCATCACTACCTTAGATCCCTTTATTCAAACATCAGCAGAACAAGCCATGAAAAAAGGCTTAAAAAGACTTGAAAAAAAGCGGCGAAAAGCACGTAATTTACAAGGGGCTATGATCGTGACAGACAGTCAAAATGGCGAAGTATTAGCTATGGTTAATGGTAAACGAACTGAATATTCGGGTTTTAATCGTCCGCTTAAAGCCAAGCGTTTAATTGGATCATTACTCAAACCAATTGTCTATTTAACGGCTTTAGAAGACAATGACACCTATAATTTGATGACACAACTGGATGACAGTCCTTATCAAGTAAAAATGGCATCAGGAAAAAAGTGGCAACCCTACAATTATGATCACAGAACGCATGAAAATGCACCGTTATATAAAGCATTATCTTCTTCTTATAATGTCGCTTTAGTGCGTTTAGGCATGACACTTGGCTTAAATAGGGTACGTAATACCTTAAGACGATTGGGATTTGAACGTAAATTTAACATGTATCCCAGCATGCTATTAGGCAGTCTTCCAATGACACCGCTAGAAGTCACACAAATATATCAAACGATTGCCAGCGGGGGATTTCGCATGCCCATGCGTACGATTCACACAGTGTTAAATCTTCAAACGGGGCAAGCCTTACAACGTTATCCACTCTCTGTCTCACAAAATTTTGATCCTGCCCCTATATATTTATTAAATTACGCCATGCAACATGTTGTACGACATGGCACAGGACGTCATGTGGGCAGTAAATTACCTAAAAAGATGATTTTAGCAGGAAAAACAGGGACAACGAATGATTTAAAAGACAGTTGGTTTGTAGGATTTGGTAATGATTTATTGACCGTCACTTGGGTGGGACGTGATGATAATAAACCAATGGGATTAACAGGGGGATCGGGAGCGATGTTTATTTGGGGCAATTTCATAAAAACCGTACGTCCAAAATCTTTAGCCCCTTCTGTACCTGATAATATTTATTGGGAAATGGATGAAAAATTGGGTCAAGTACCCTTTATAAGGAGATAAAAAGATGATTAAAGTGTTATTAACAGTATTACTAAGCTTGCCACTGCTTGTGCTGGCGGGCACTCCTGAAAAGAATTTTTCTCCTGCTGTCAATAGTTTATGGATCAAAGCAATAAATTATTATAATAAGGAAGAATTTGAAAAAGCAGCCAATACCATTGAACGTGCTTTGGGCATTGATCACAATAATGCGTATCTTTGGCATGGATTAGCAGGGGTGCGTTTCGCACAAGAAAATTGGAAACGTGCTGCCCATCTTGCGAAAAAATCATTAACGCTGGCTAAAAAAGATAAAGCACTCCAGACTAAAAACCGATGGATGATTACACAAACATGTCAAAAAATGGGACGTAAGTATTGTGCCCCGCCCAAAAGGACAATATCACCTACCAGCCACTTTCGTGATCCGCATCACTTATATCAACTGGCTGCTAAGTTATTAAAGAAAGAAAAATGGGCACGTGCGAGACTTCTAGCACTACGCTCCTTACAATTGGCTAAAAAGACAAAAACGAACAGATTACAAATTAAAAATTGGGTACTCATTACCAAAGCATGTGAATCCTTAGAAAAATGGGGATGTGCACGTCATGCACGTAATCAAGCTCAGTTTTTTTTGCAACCTTAAAGCCTATTAATACAGCATCAATAGGCTTATGTCAGTATATGTTAATATACTCAGTATTTAAATTTTTAATGAACGCGAGATTTACTTAAACACATGCAGCAACTTCAACGTTTCTTACCTTTTTTAAGATGGTTTCCAATGTCTGGGAACACCATCAGATCAGATTTAATTGCAGGCTTGACGGTGGCACTCGTCTTAATTCCCCAATCAATGGCATATGCACAATTAGCGGGATTACCCGCTTATTTTGGATTATATGCCGCTTTTTTGCCCGTAATCGTTGCAGCCTTATGGGGATCTTCCAGTCAATTAGGCACAGGACCTGTGGCTGTTGTCTCATTACTGACGGCCGTTGCCATCACACAATTTGCTGAACCTGGTAGCCCTGAATTTATTAGTTTAGCCATTCTGTTGGCTTTTCTGGTAGGGGTGTTTCAATTACTATTAGGTATTTTTAGACTCGGTGTGATTGTGAATTTTCTATCGCATCCCGTGATCGTTGGGTTTACCAATGCAGCCGCATTAATTATCGCTTTTTCTCAATTAAGTAAGATTTTTGGCGTATCAATGTCCCGCAGTGAGCACTTTTTAGTTGATGTATGGGGTGTGATCTTGCAAGTTGGCAGTACTCATATTCCCACCTTAATCTTTGGAATTTCAGCATTTGCGATTATGTGGTTTTTTAAAAGTAAATATCCTAAAGTGCCGGGTGTCTTAATTGCGGTTGCTCTGGCGATATTAGTGAGTTGGGGGATTAATTTTGAGGAGATGGGCGGTGCCGTTGTCGGTACCATTCCTCAAGGATTACCCTCATTTGCGATGCCTACTTTTAATATGGATATTTTGTGGAATATGATTGTGAGTGCGATAGTTATTTCACTGATTGGCTTTATGGAAGCCATTTCTATTGCCAAAGCCATGGCTGCCAAAACAAAAGAACGTATTGATCCGAATCAAGAATTAATAGGGCAAGGACTGGGTAATATCATGGGAAGTCTGACCCAATCATATCCTGCCAGTGGTTCATTTTCCCGTTCTGCGGTTAATATTAATGCGGGTGCAAAAACAGGCATGTCTTCTGTGTATACGGGTGTCATTGTCATGATTACCTTATTATTTTTAACCCCATTACTGTATCACTTACCCCAAGCTGTTTTGGCAGCGGTGATTATGATGGCAGTTTTTGGGCTGATTAATTTTAAGGCAATCAAACATGCGTGGCATATTTCTAAACATGACGGCATTGCCTCCATTGTCACCTTTGTAGCGACGCTTGGTTTCGCACCGCATTTGGAAAATGGTATTTTAATTGGCGCCTGTTTAGCTATATTTTTCTATCTTTTCCGTTCAATGAAGCCACGTGTGGCTATTTTAGGACGTTATAAAGATGGCACCTTACGGGATATCAAAATTCATCCTGATATGCCCAGTAGTGATAAAATTGTAGCCATTCGTTTTGATGGATCTTTATATTTTGCGAATGTATCCTATTTTGAAGATGCCGTTCTTGGGGCTGTCAGTGATAAACCCAATGTAAAATATGTGTTAGTAGTGGGAAATGGGATTAACCAATTAGATGCCTCAGGAGAAGATGTCTTACATAATTTAACAGATCGTTTGAGAGATACAGGCATTACTTTGGTGTTTAGTGGCTTAAAACGTCAGGTTATGGATATTTTAGAACATACAGCCCTGATAAAAGTCATTGGAGAACAGAATATTCATGCGACAGAAGGCATGGCTTTAGCATATATTTATAAAGAATTGGGTCAAGATTCAGATTTGGAATTAAACTATTGTCTGTTAAAGCCAACTGAATAAGGAATACTCCCTCCTCTCTTGGGAGGGAAATCTTTATCTACAGGCTTGCCTGCCTTTCTGCCTGATAAGAAGATCTGACCAAAGGGCCACTTGTGACATTTTTAAAGCCCATTTGTTGACCATATTCTGCCAATCTGTCAAATTCTTTAGGCGTAATATAACGTTGTACGGGTAAATGCTGTAAGCTGGGTTGTAAATATTGCCCTAAAGTCAACAAATCACAATGATGGTGACGTAAATCTGTCATCGCTGTTAACACTTCATCAAACGTCTCCCCCAAACCTAACATGAGTCCTGATTTAGTCGGAATGTCAGGATAGCACGCCTTAAAGCGTTTTAACAATTGCAATGATCCCTTATAATCCGCACCCGGACGTGTTTTTTGATATAAAGATGCGATGGTTTCCAGATTATGATTAAAGACTTCAGGTAACGCATGCTTGAATGTTGTTAAAGCCCGCTCCATTCTTCCCCGAAAATCAGGGACCAATATTTCAATACGTATGTGAGGAATAAGGTCACGTATTGCCTGAATACACGCCACAAAATGTCCTGCGCCCCCATCACGTAAATCATCACGTGTCACTGATGTAATGACCACATATTTTAAGTGCATTGCTTGAATAGTGTGGGCAAGTTTAAACGGTTCATCAGCATCTATAGCAACCGCTTGTCCATGGCTAATATTACAAAAAGGACAGCGCCGTGTACACTGATTACCCAATATTAAAAAACTAGCGGTGCCTTGTGTAAAACATTCATTTAAATTGGGACAAGAGGCTTCTTCGCAAACAGTATGTACCTGATGTTTAAAGGTAGCTTTTAAGGTATTTACTTTGCCATTTGTAGGAAGTTTAATACGAATCCAGTCAGGTTTACGAAGAAGAGGCGTATTCATAAGCATTTAAAGTTTCTAATAAATAGGGTAAAAATTGGGTGTGTACCTGTTCTAGCGTATCTGTAATGCCCACATCCCGTAATTGTGTCACTTTCAATCCCGCATAACCACATGGGTTAATCCCTTGAAAAGGACGCAAATCCATATCTACATTTAAGCTGAAACCATGATAACTACACCCCCGCCGTATTTTTAAGCCTAAAGCGGCTATTTTGCACGCATTCACATAAACCCCCGGTGCTTTTTCACGACGTGTACCCATAATGTGATGGCGGGCAAGATAATTAATAAGCGCTTGCTCTAAGGCAAAAACGAATTTTTTAACCCCCCAATGACGACGCTTAAGATCTATTAAGCTATAAACAATGAGTTGACCCGGTCCATGATATGTCACTTGTCCACCGCGATCGATGGGATAAATAGGAATAGCGCCCGTATTCAATAAATGTTCACGTTTACTCGCTTGCCCTAAGGTATAAATCGGCGGATGTTGCAGTACCCATAATTCATCAAGCGTATTAATAGTGCGGGTTTGCGTAAAGGTTTGCATTGCAAGATAAGTGGATTCGTAAGAAACTAGCCCAAGGCTGTGAATGAGAAGGGGATATTGTTTGATGGGTGTTATCCTTAAATTCTAGGGG
>DAOVZS010000083.1 GCA_030635005.1 Thiomargarita sp.
AATTCTGAAAACTATGCAAAAATCACGCCAATTTATTACTTTTTTGTCTGAATCAGAATTTACAGGATTATAGAATTTTTAGAATGAAGGCACAGGTAAAAAATAACTGGTATTATTGAATTTAAGTGTGTATAATTTATTTTTAAAAAGAAATCAGGATTTTACATCATGGGTTTGATTAAAGCTAATATTAGTTTAGGCAATCCTAAAAATAGAACATTAAAAACTATTGTCGTGGAAGCATTGCCTGATACAGGGGCTTTACATTTATGTATCCCTGAACATGTGGCATTGCAATTGGATCTCGAAGAACTTTATAAACGAGAAGTCACTACCGCAGATGGTAAAACACATTTGTGTGCTTATGTGGGTCCAATAGAATTGAAATTTGAAAATAGGGCGTGTTTTACAGGTGCCTTGGTATTGGGAAAAGAAGTGTTATTGGGCGCTGTTCCCATGGAAGATATGGACGTGTTGCTATCGCCTGCAAAACAGACGATTATTGTGAATCCAGAAAATCCCAATATTGCCATGTCTAGTGTTAAAAGTTTTCAATCCTAATTATATTTTGCCCTGGTAGCTCAGTTGGATTAGAGCGTCCCCCTCCTAAGGGGAAGGTCAGAGGTTCGATTCCTCTTCAGGGCACCATTTTTCTATTCTTGAATATTCCACATTAAATTTAAATATTTTTTAGAAATTTTTAAATAAATTATAATGATTATTCCCACAGCCAATGCAATGGCCCATTTGGGGCATTTGTTAGCTAAGGTGTGTCCGTTTCCCTGTATTTGTCATTTAGGCGGTGATTTAGGCGTCGGTAAAACAACCTTAGTCAGAGGATTTTTACACGGAATGGGATATACAGGAATTGTGAAAAGTCCCACATATACCCTTGTAGAATCATATCCCTTTGATCAAAAAACAATTTTCCATTTTGATTTTTATCGTTTAGGTGATCCTGAAGAATTAGAATATATGGGTATCCGTGAATATTTTAAACAAGATACCATTTGTTTGATTGAATGGCCCGAAAAAGGAAATGGATTTACACCACCTCCTGATATATATATTTCAATTTCCCATGATGCAGATACGCGTATTGTAGATCTGCATGCACATAGTGAACCGGGAAAAGTGATGATAAAAGCTTATGGTGTCTTATTATCTTCTAAAAAACTAGGGATAGCGGCACGCACATAAACTACCATAGACCATAATGTTAATATGGCCGCAATATACAATAATACTAATCCGATATCATAAATGGGAATACCCAATAACGGATCATTATACAGTAACATTAATAAGGCTGCGATTTGACTGGTTGTTTTAATCTTACCAATCATAGAGACGGCCACTTTGGATCTTTGTCCTAACTCTGCCATCCATTCTCGTAAAGCAGAAATTGTAATTTCACGACAAATAATCACCGCTGCGGGTATGGCAACCCAAGGAGTCGGATGGGCTTGTACTAATAATACTAAAGCCACTGCCACAATTAATTTATCTGCGACAGGATCTAAAAAAGCCCCAAAAGCTGATGTTTGATGCCACCGTCTTGCTAAATAGCCATCAAACCAATCCGTGATCGCTGCAATGGCAAATATGAAAGCAGTGAGTATATTTGCACCACTCCAGGGTGCATAAAAAGTAGCCACAAACACGGGAATCAAGGCAATTCTTAATAATGTCAATAGATTAGGTATATTCACGCTATATTAAAAAGGTCAAGTAGGGTGGAATTTCTGGCTGCACGTTTATAAGCGGTTTACAAGCGAGAAATATAATGTGCCAGTTCATCAAGTAATTCAAATTGTTGCTCATCTAAATCATACTCATTCAACAATTTATCAATCTCCGTTTGAGCATCCAAAGGTGTGGTTCGTTTTTGATTTTTATAATCTTTTAAAGCCTCCTCTTCATGTTTAGGCTTGATATACTGCATATATTCTTTAAAATAGCATGTCAACATCCGAGGCAAATTCTGAGGATAATTGCGACACAGGAGACGGCTCGCCAGTTGACGCATTTGAATATCCTCAAATAATGTACCCACAAGTTTTATTTTATCAGCCAAAGAAGCCTGATGAAATTGTTGACATTGTGTTTGTTCCTGACTGGATAAAAAATCATTTTGATACAATGCAGCATCGATATCCAAATTGGGTATTTTGGGATATCTAAATTCACGATGATATTGGATAATCTGATGAAAAAGGTGTGTATGAGATTGTAACCATTCTTTATTTTCTGCGACAATGGCTTGTCGTTCTGGGCTTAAGGAGTCCCAATGCTGTGGATCAGCTGGTAATACAATACCCGGTTCCCCATATTTTTTACGGATTACCCAAGTTTCTTCAGGAATGCCTTTACGTAATTCGGGAAGATCAAGACGTAACCAAATATTTTGATTTTTATAAGGAATGGAAGATCCAATCAAAAGTACAGGTACTTGATATTGATTGTCTGAGCCATATTTATTTCCAATCATTAAACCAATACGATTACAACAGGCAACACTTTCAAAAGAAATCGGTATTTTTTCAATACGTTTCTTATCGGTGGCTTTGTTAAAATAGCCTTCTAAATAGTGCCATATATTCGGTTCTTTCGAAGAAAAACGTCGCGCTAATTCAAGAGTTGCTTCAACATCCACCATCGCATTATGGGCCTGCCCCGTCGCAAGTTTGTTGGCAGTACTTAAATGTTCTAGTTTCATTGTTGGCTTCTTATCAATTTCAGGCCATATTAACACCTCTCTTTTATATAAATAATATATATTAGTGATAGGTAACAAATCCATACGACTGCACCCGTTTTTGTATTGATGTTCATAAGGTGGTAGCATGTTACGATGAAAACAGAATCGCAAAAATTCATCATCAAAAGTAGCAGTATTATAACCAAGACTGATGGTGTTGGCTTGATTTAGAATACGATGTATTTGAACAATTGCTTCATATTCACATATCCCTTGCATAGATTGTTTAAGAGAAATACGATGCGTGATCATCGCAGCAGGTGATGGGATCACATCAGGACGCAATTTGATCATGATATTATATCGTTCAATTTCCTTAAACGTCATATCAGTACGAATAGCAGCAAATTGCAATACCTGATCAAATACCTTATTTAAGCCAGTGGTTTCTAAATCGTAAAAAAGATAAGTCTTCATTTTAGGGTGATTGCTTTATTAAAAACAGTTTATTAAAAAGTCACAGTTCGATATTATTATTATATTATGTTACATACATCAACCCTAGGGCGTTGCCCCAGGCTAATATGTTATCCCCTGAAGGATATAAGCCCTGAAAGGGCGACATATATCAGCCTAGGGCAACGCCCTAGGTACAATAAACGTAACAAAAAATTTTATGCGTAACATGAGTTATTATTAATATTATGATTGATATTAGCATTTTTTGCTTGGTTGCATTATTAAGTCTTTTTAGCTATTTTAATGGTTTTATGAAAGAACTCTTTTTAGTGTTGAGTTGGGTTCTTTCACTGATAATAACGCTTTTTTTTGTAGATGAGATTGCACATCTATTAATCACACGTTTTCCAGATTTTATAGATCTACGTATTGGAATGTCCATGCTATTCTTATTTGGGACGAGTTTTTTTCTGCTATCATGGCTTAATTATTTAATTCTGAATTCTATAGGACATATCACATTATCTATAGCTGATCGTGTGTTAGCCTTATTTTTCTGTATCGCAAGAAGTAGCGTGATCATCATTGTGTTACTATTATTAGCAGGATTAACACAGATTCCCACGCTGACATGGTGGACAAATTCTTATATTATTCAAAGTGTTAAACCTGTAGTAGTGAGATTACAGCACCATTTACCAATTGAGATAGCACAACAATTTCAATTTGAACCGTTGTCTGAAAAATAGCCTTGTTTTTTTTGATTTGGAGTTGTTTTTTTATGTGTGGAATTATTGGGATTGTCGGAAAATCCAGTGTCAATCAAGCCTTGTATGATGGATTGACAATGTTACAACATCGCGGTCAAGATGCAGCAGGCATTGTGACTTATGAGAATGACCGTTTGTATCTGCGTAAAAATAACGGCTTAATTCGTGATGTCTTTCAAACACGTCACATGTTAAATTTACGAGGTAATATGGGTATCGGTCATGTACGTTACCCGACTGCAGGTTGTGAATCGAGTGCCGAGGCACAACCTTTTTATGTCAATTCTCCTTATGGTATCACCTTGGCACATAATGGTAATTTAATTAATGCCAATGTTTTACGTAAAGAATTATTTAAAGACGAATTACGCCATATCAATACTGATTCAGATTCAGAAATTTTACTCAATGTTTTTGCTCATGAATTACACAAATTAAATAAACTCAATATTAATCATAAGGATATCTTTAAAGCCATCAGCACGCTCCACAAACGATGTCGGGGCGCTTATGCAGCAGTAGCCATGATTACGGGTGTCGGTTTAGTCGCTTTTCGTGATCCTTATGGGATTCGACCTTGTGTATTTGGAAAACGAACGACTGCTTCTGGAACAGAATACATGGTAGCGTCTGAAAGTGTGGCGATTAATGTATTAGGGTTTGAATTAGTACGTGATATTGCACCCGGAGAGGCCATTTTTATCAGCATGGATGGACAATTATATACACATCAATGTGCGAAACACGCTATTCAATCACCGTGTATTTTTGAAATCGTGTATATGGCCCGTCCTGATTCAATCATGGATGGGATTTCTGTCTATAAAGCCCGTTTAACAATGGGTAAAATGTTAGCAAAAAAAATTCTACGTCTCTATCCCAAACATGATATTGATGTTGTTATTCCCATTCCCGATACCAGTCGCACTGCTGCACTACAACTCGCCCGTCATCTAGATTGCAAATACCGTGAAGGTTTTGTAAAAAATCGCTATATTCCACGTACCTTCATCATGCCAGGACAAGAAATGCGTCACAAATCTGTCCGTCAAAAACTGAATGCCATTAACTTAGAATTCAAAAATAAAAACGTGTTACTGGTAGATGATTCCATTGTACGTGGCACAACATCACAACAAATTATCAAAATGGCGCGTGACTCAGGGGCTAAAAAAGTCTACTTTGCCTCAGCGGCACCGCCCGTCCGTTATCCCAATGTGTATGGCATCGACATGCCTTCACCGCAAGAATTGCTCGCCCATAATCGAACCACTCAAGAGATTGCAAAAATTATTGGGGCAGACTGGCTCGTCTATCAAGACTTATCAGACTTGCTTAAATGTGCACGTAAAGGCAATAAAAACATTAAAAAATTTGATACTTCATGTTTTACAGGTCACTATGTGACAGGTGATGTGGACCAAGATTATCTTGATCAGGTAGAATCTCATCGTAATGATGCTGCCAAAATAACCAAACAACGTGGAAATATGGAGATTCTTGATTTAAATAATGTTTAAGGCTTTTTGTCATGTTGCAATTTACACTCAATACATTCTGTTGCGATAGGTCTGACTTCAAGACGCGGAATCCCAATAGGTAAGCCACAGGTGATACAAAAACCATAATTTCCATTATCAATGGTTTTGAGAGAGGCTTCAATTTTTTTGATTAACTTACGCTCTCGATCTCGGGTGCGTAATTCTACTATAAACTCTTCTTCATGGGACGCACGATCATTAGGATCTGGATAATTTGAAACCACTTTTTGCATACTGTGCATCGTGTGATCCACTTCAATCATTAAGTTATTTTTCCATTGCAGCAAAATCTCACGAAAATGTTCCAATTGTTGTTCGGTGAATATAGGATCAGTTGTTTTAGACATTTACGGAATTCCTTAGCTTTATTTATGTGGCTACTTTTGACAGCTTTACTCAGTGCGTGTAGTCCTCCCCCCGAGCCCGCGACGCGTCACAGAAAATCTACTGTGCATTGGGTAGAAACGACAAAAGTTAATATGCAAACCTTAAAAACAAAGTCAGTATACACAGGTATACCACGTGCAAAACGTATTGCACGTATTTTTACACAAGAAACAGGACGTATCACTTATTTACCCTATTATGAAGGCGATACGATCAAAAAAAATGCCTTGCTTGTAAAAATAGATGATGCACTATTAAAAGCAGAATTAAATAAAGCCATTGCTAGCCATAAATATAGTCAGATTAATGTACAACGTTATCAAAAGTTGGCAAAAAAGCATATTATATCAGATGATGAATTAGCACGTGCTCAAACTGAACAGGAGATCGCACGTGCTGAAGAACATATTTTACGAACACGTTTAAACTATACTAAAATAAAATCACCTTTTTCAGGTATGATCACTACCCGTTTAAGAGAAGTGGGGGATGTGATTAGTGCCAATACACATATTTTAACGGTGATCTCACCCAGATCTTTAGTGATAGATGTCGATGTGTCAGAATATATTTTATCAGATGTGTCTGTAGGCGATGCAGTTGAAGTACAGATTGATGCTTTAGGTACAAAAATGTTTAAAGGGACAGTCTCACGGATTCATCCCAGTATTCATCCCACGACACATTTAGGATTGATAGAAGTCCGTTTACGCCCCTTACCTAAAAAAATGCGAGAAGGACAATTTTGTCGGGTTACTATTACACGCACATTATCACCACGTATGATGATCCCTTATACTGCTTTACGACGTGATCATCACACAGAATATGTTTTTATCGTGGATAATGATCATAAAGCACAAAAACAAATTGTGCACAGTGGGCAGCGTTTTGCAAATCGTGTAGAAATTTTAGATGGGGTAACACAAGGACAAAGTGTTATTATTAAAGGATTTTTAGGTTTGAAATCAGGGAAAAAGGTCGGTTTAGTTCATTAAATAAAGGTTCTAGGAGGACACGCCTCCTAGAATTACATGTGCTTACTGATAACTTACTTCTAAGATTTCATACTCTTTTTTGCCACCAGGGGCTTGTACCAAAGCAATATCATCTTCTTCTTTACCAATTAAAGCACGAGCAACTGGTGAACTTATAGATATAAGATGCGCTTTAATATCTGCTTCATCATCTCCAACAATTTGATACGTGACTTCTTCATCCGTTTCCACGTTCATTAAATTCACTGTTGCACCAAACACAATTCTGCCATTTGCATTGATTTTTGTAATATCAATAATTTCTGCAGTCGCCAGCTTTCCCTCAATTTCACCAATACGTCCTTCCATAAAGCTTTGTTGTTCACGTGCAGCATGATATTCGGCATTTTCTTTCAAATCGCCCAGTGCACGGGCCTCAGCAATCGCCTGGCTGATTTTAGGGCGTTTCACAGTTTTTAAAGTGTGCAACTCATCACGCAGCTTTTGTGCGCCTTGTGTGGTCATAGGTGATTTTTTCATAAACGTGACTTCGGATTTAACGTTGTTTTAAAAGGGCATTAGTGCTATTTTTAATTTTAGAAGCATTTAAGGCAATAAATACCATTGAAAAGATGATAACGATCATGATACCAGAGCCTAAAATTGCATAAGAACTCTGCCATACAGTCAAAAATCTTTCCATGTACCACATGCCCTCTTCTGATGAATTTTCTAATAAACGTATCGCAGCCTGTTGTTCTTCACTGTTTTCCCAGACTGAACGAATAATATATTCAGAAAAACCATCTTTTATCCAATTATAACATGAAAATATAAACATGAAACTTAGGAAGGCACTCCCTAATACGACTAATACGAGTTGGAGTGTAAATATATAGCCTAATGTCAAAACACGACTACCCATAGATCGAAAGATTGCCATTTCTGTCATTTTGATACTTAAATTAATAAGTGCATAAAAAGCCACAAAACCAAACAGAAAGATAGCACCTACAATAGGTCCTATGGTTTTAATAGCAGACAGTGTTTTCTGAGTTTGGGCTGCAAATGATAATTTCGCATGATATCCTGTTGTTTTTATTTTCCATTGTTCATAAGCAGGCTTATCATCCGTATACGCATGTTCTAAATAATACGCAACTGCAGGCACGATAGAGGTAGCTGCCGCAAATACATGTCCATTTTGATACGGTGCATCTTTTGATGGATTGTTATTATATTCCCATTCTGCAAGAATGAGTACGGTATAATCTGTCACCTCCAGTGCTGTCAACCAAGCGTTCCATTCAGATTCAGTCATTGATTTATCTTCTTGTTCTGCATAGAGACTGATCTGATCATCTGTGGTGTTAATCACACTAAATAGGGTATTCCCATAAGTATCTTTGAGTGCCAATACTTTTGTTTTAATGCTTTCTGGAGTAGATGTATTAACCAATACCTTATAATAACGTCTATTTTCGGGACAATGATAGGATTTTTCACTCATTTTGAGCCCAAAATTAATGGGTGTAATGGCTTTATAGTCAAATCCAGGCATGGTATCAACAATAGCGACGACAGGAATACAGACACGTTCTGTCCCTATTTTGACATTAACCATTGTAGTCGTCAGTGGGTGATTTAAGGTATCATATAAAAAACTTTTACTCA